>PMAM01000022.1:9559-9707 GCA_003152595.1 Acidobacterium sp. | reverse complement strand
GCTTCATGGCGATGTAGCACTTGACCAGCTTGATGACGCCGGGGGCCAGCTCATCGCCCTTCTGCAGCTTGCCGATTTTCTCGTTGGTGATTTTGCGGAGCACGTCGATCTGACGCGAGGTCATCTCCTCGATCTCGTCGATCTGCTC
>PMAM01000022.1:6522-9541 GCA_003152595.1 Acidobacterium sp. | reverse complement strand
AGGAGACGCTTGTTGGTGCGCTCGTCGTGCAGGTCGGCGAGAACTTCTTTGCTGCCGAGGATGCCTTCGAGACGCTTGAGGCGCTCATCGGTGAGGATTCGGATTTCGTCGGAGAGGTTCTTTTCGAGCTGTGCAATCTGCTCGGCTTCGATCTGGCGGGCACGCTCGTCCTTCTCCTGACCTTTGCGGGAGAAGATACGGACGTCGACCACGGTGCCCTCGATGCCGGGAGGACAGGTGAGGGAAGCGTCGCGGACATCGCCGGCCTTTTCGCCGAAGATGGCGCGGAGGAGCTTCTCTTCCGGCGTGAGCTGGGTTTCACCCTTGGGCGTGACCTTGCCGACCAGAATGTCGTTGTGGTGGATCTTGGCGCCGATGCGGATGATGCCGGACTCGTCCAGATCGCGCAGCGAGTGCTCGCTGACGTTGGGGATGTCGCGGGTGATTTCTTCCGGACCGAGCTTGGTGTCGCGGGCTTCGATCTCGAACTCTTCGATGTGGACGGAGGTGTAGTAGTCCTCGCGAACCAGTTTCTCTGAGATCAGGATGGCGTCCTCGAAGTTGTAGCCGCGCCACGGCATGAAGGCGACGAGCACGTTGCGGCCGAGGCCGAGCTCGCCCTGCTCGGTGCAGGGGCCGTCGGCGATGACCTGGCCTTTGAGGACACGGTCGCCCTGGCGGACGATCGGCTTCTGGTTGATGCAGGTGTTCTGGTTGGAGCGCTTGAACTTGATGAGCTGGTAGATGTCGGATCCGACCTCGCGCGAGAGCTGGGTGGGGTGATGCTCGCCTTCGACGCGGACGATGATGCGCTCGGAGTCGACCGAGTCGATGACGCCGTTGCGGCGGGCAAGGATGACGGCGCCGGAGTCGCGGGCGGTGACGCCTTCCATACCGGTGCCGACCAGCGGAGCCTCAGAGACGAGCAGAGGCACGGACTGGCGCTGCATGTTGGCGCCCATGAGCGCGCGGTTGGCGTCGTCGTGCTCGAGGAAGGGCACGAGCGAGGCGGCGACGGAGACCAGCTGCTTGGGGCTGACGTCGATGTAGTCGACTTCAGCGCGGTTGACGAGGACGAAGTTGCCCATCTTGCGGGCGTTGACCAGCTCTTCGACGATGTGGCCACCCTCGTCGAGCTCGACGTTGGCCTGGGCGATGGTGTGGCGGTCTTCTTCCCACGCAGAGAGGTAGAAGGAGTAGGGCTCGAACTCGAGGAGCCGTTTCTTGTCCTTCTTCAGGTGGTCGTTCATCTTGAAGGCTTCGCTCTTCTCGACGTGATCGCCGACGCGCAGGCCGCTTTCGCCGGCGTTGGTGATCTGGACAAAGTCGAGCACGCGGCTGTCGCGCACCTTGCGGTAGGGCGACTCGATGAAGCCGTACTCGTTGATGCGCGCGAAGCAGGAGAGCGAGCTGATGAGGCCGATGTTCGGACCTTCCGGCGTCTCAATGGGGCAGATGCGGCCGTAGTGGGTAGGGTGCACGTCGCGGACTTCGAACCCGGCGCGCTCACGGGAGAGGCCGCCCGGCCCGAGGGCGGAGAGACGGCGCTTGTGCGTGATCTCCGACAGCGGGTTGGTCTGGTCCATGAACTGCGAGAGCTGNNCGATGCGGAACTGGTTCTCCATTAATTCGCCGACGGCGCGGACGCGGCGGTTGCCGAGGTGATCGATATCGTCGACCATGCCGATGTTGCGGCGCAGCTTGAGCAGGTAGCGGATGGTGGAGTAGAAGTCCTCGGGCGTGAGGGTGCGATGGTCGAGCGAGGTGGCGTCCTGATTCTCGTAGAGCTTGATGTTGAACTTAAGCCGGCCGACGCGCGAGAAGTCATACTTGCGCGGATCGAAGAACANNATGCCGGCTTCGACGATCTTGTGTAGCTTGTCGGAAGTGAGCTCCTGGTTGGCTTCGAGGAAGACTTCGCCGGTGGAGGTATCGACCACGTCGGCGGCGGTCATGGCGCCGTCGAGCTCGGCCTGTTCGACTTCGACCTGGGTGACCTTGGCGGCGCGAAGAGCCTTGAGGATGGAAGGCGTGACTTTGCGGCCGGAGTGCGCGATCTCGTCACCCTTGACGACGATGGCGTGCGCGGGCTTGGCGCCGAGCAGGTGGGTGGGCTTGTCGCTGGCGGGATCGAAGGTCCAGAAAAGCTTGCCGTCTTTGATATTGATTTTGTCGACGGTGTAGAAGGTGCGCAGAATTTCCTCGTCGCTCTTGAGGCCGAGGGCGCGGAGGAAGATGGTGCCGAGGAACTTGCGCTTGCGGTCGATGCGGACGTAGAGGGTGTTCTTCTGGTCGTATTCGAACTCGACCCACGAGCCGCNNAGAAGACTTCCTGCTCCTTGATATCACGGATGGACTTGGCGCCGGTCTCGGGATCCTTGTCGTAGATGGTGAGGCGGACGGTGACTTTGAGGGGCGCAGAGTAAGTCATGCCGCGCTCTTCGCACTCTGCCTGGTCGTACTTCAGCTGCAGGCCGACGGGGTCGCCGCACTTGTTGCAGAAGTCGGGGGTGTTCTTGTTGTAGGTGCCGCACTTCTGACAGAGGACGTCGCCGGGGTGGAACGGGTCAGTGATGACCATGGCGCCGCAATGGACGCAGGTGGTGCGCAGGTGGTGGAGACCTTTGAGGTGTCCGCACTTGCATTCCCAGTTGCCGATGGAGAAATCCACAAAGTCGAGCTGGGAGATGTTGCGAAAATCGGTGATGGGGAAGACCGAGGTAAAGACCGACTGCAGGCCGGAGTCGTCGCGCTCGGAGGGCAGCTTGTCCATCTGCAGGAAACGCTCGTAGGAGCGGCGCTGGACTTCGATGAGATTGGGAATGCGAATCGATGTTGGAATCTTGGAAAAGTCGAGACGGCTGCGAACCGCGCGGTTCTCGTTAGACATTCGTTACTCCTCAGGACCCGTGACGCGAGGTAGAGAAGAGCGGCAGACCGGGTCGTGCTGCGCTCGTCGAACCGTTTTTTTGCCAGCGCACGATGCATCCCGCCTCGTTCGGGAAACGTCGTACGGTAT
>PMAM01000022.1:0-6503 GCA_003152595.1 Acidobacterium sp. | reverse complement strand
CGGTTTTGCTCGGGCAGATTCGCGGGTTTTCCTGCTCACCCGCGAGGCTGCTGGTTTGCCTGCCGGAACCCGTCAGGAGAGCTCGGGGTCCGGACATCGGTCGGTGGGCGGAAAGAAGGAAGCGAGACGCGAGGGACTGATCGGGGAAAAACGGAAACGCTCGCAGAGACAGCAAGTCCCACGAGCGCCACAACCGAATTGTGCACTGTACAGTGACAGAATGTCCGATTCCCGCCGCTTTGAAACCTACGCCCGCGCCGCCTGACAACTCACTCCAGTCGTAAGAGCAGGTCCGCCGCCTGGCCTGACCTTACGCCGGCAAACTTGCTGCCGGAGATTGTGTTCTTCTCCTCCCGATTCATGCGCGCAAACTGCCGCGCCCGTCAGAGACGGACAGGACTACGGTTTGTGCTTAATCGGAAAGACGGAGATACGCCCCGAGACCGGCAAACTGGAATGCAGCCGAGCGGAACGCACAAAGAGAATGATAGCGCGTTCCGCTTTGGCATGCAAGTTGCTTGCCGAGCCGGTGGCCGGACCACGAAATACTACTTAACTTCAATGGTCGCGACGCCGTCGAACTTTTTCTTAATGGCCTCGGCGTCGTCCTTGCTGATGTTCTCCTTGAGGGTCTTGGGAGCGCCATCAACAAGGTCCTTGGCTTCCTTCAGGCCGAGCGAGGTAACCTCGCGTACGGCCTTGATGGTGTTGATCTTATTGGCACCGGCATCCTTGAGGATGACGGTGAACTCGGTCTGCTCGACGGCCGCCGGGGCTGCTGCGGCCGCTCCGCCGCCGGCAACGACGACCGGGGCGGCTGCCGCGGCCGAAACGCCGAGGCGCTCTTCGAGCTTCTTGACGAGAGCCGCTGCGTCGAGCAGGCTCAGGTTGACGATCTGATCTTCCAACTGCTGCAGGTCTGCCATTTTGGTGTTCTCCACGTGACTTCTGAAATTTTGTGTTGCGCCCCCGAGAGGTTTTGGCCTCCGGTTGCCGTACTTCACTGCTGTTTCCGGCCGCCTCGAGGTTTCCGATGTGCCCCAGACCAGGCACCCCTTGAGGAGGGAAGAACAGCTTAGCTTTTAGCTACTAGCTCTTAGCTAACGGCGGCTTCCACTGCGAACGGAGCGGTGGAGGCGAGGAACCTTAACCAGCGGCTGCTTCGCCGCCGGCAAACTTTTGCTTCTCGACGCCCTGGTTGATGACGACAGCAAGGTCGCGACCGGCAGCGTTCATCACGGTGACGAGGCGCTGCGCCGGAGCGTTGATGAAGTAGAGGAGCTTCGCGAAGATCTCTTCCTTGCCAGGCATGGTCGCGAGGGCTTTGACTTCCTCGACGTTGATGACTTTACCGTCGACGATGCCGAGCTTGAAGGTGAACTCCGCGTTGTCCGCAACCCAGGTGGACAGGGCCTTGGCGAGCGCGACCGGATCGCCGCTGGTGTAGGCGACCGAGGAAACGCCCTTCAGTCCCTGGAGGGCGGCTTCGATCTTTGTGCCCTTTGCGGCGCGGCCGGCGAGCTTGTTCTTGAGAACGCGATAGCGGCCGCCGGCGTTGCGGACGGTCTTGCGGAGCTCGAAGTCCTGGGAGACGGTGAGTTTGGAAAACGTGCCGATGATGGCGGAAGTGGAACTCTCGAGCTCTTTGGCGAGCTCGCCGACCTTCTCCGCTTTTTTTTGTCTGCTCAGTGCCATTTCAATTCCTCAATTCATCCTGGCCCGCAGGGGCTAAAGCCCGGTTCTTTTGGGCCGCTTACGGCACGACTGAAGTCGTGCCCTGATACAAAACCTTCTAACGGATCCTGCTGCGAACCAGTTAGGCCGAAGCTGAAGCTTTGGCGGCGCCGTCGGCGACTGCGGAGTCGAGCGCAATGCCGGGACCCATCGTTGAACTGATGGTGATGCCCTTGATGTATTTTCCCTTCGCCGCCGATGGCTTGGCTTTGACGACGCTGGTGATGACGGTAATGGCATTCTCGACGAGCTTTTGCGCGGAGAAGGAAATTTTGCCGACGGGGACGTGGACGAGCGCGGTCTTGTCGGTTCGGAACTCGACCTTGCCGGCCTTGATTTCCTTAATAGCGGCGGCGACATCGTTGGTGACGGTGCCGGTCTTGGGGTTCGGCATGAGGCCGCGGGGGCCGAGTACTTTGCCGAGACGGCCGACGGACTTCATCATGTCGGGCGTGGCAATGAGGGCGTCGAAGTCGGTCCAGGATTCCTTCTGGATTTTTTCGACCAGCTCGTCGCCGCCAACGATGTCGGCGCCTGCAGCTTCGGCTTCGCGCTGCTTGTCGCCGGTGGTGATGACGGCGACTTTTTTGGTCTTGCCGAGGCCATGCGGGAGGACGACAGTGCCGCGGACCATCTGGTCGGCGTGGCGCGGGTCGACGCCCAGACGCAAGGTCAGGTCGACGGTCTCATCAAACTTTGCGTATTTTACTTTCTGCAGAAGCGGGACGGCTTCCTGCAGGGGGTAGGGGCGCTTTTCCACCTGGGCGCGCGCCTTCTCAATAGACTTGCCTGGCTTGGCCATGTTTCCTCGTCTCCCACCGCGCGGAGATGCTGCTTACCGGCCGTGGTTCTAGTGACACTACGCCCGTTGGGGCGCAGGTGTTGATTATCTATGAAAATGGGGGGGAAGGCAAGGAATGGGGGGCTCCCGTTTGTCACCTTCCCGTCGCCCGCGGATATCGGTATCGTATCGGCTTAAGGGACTGAAGATCGGACTTCTGGGTGTGACCATGGCTGACATCGATATCAAACAGGAAGAGGCAGACGGGCTGATCGCCATGGAAAAGCACGCGGTGGACCAACGAACCTGGAATTTTCCTGGTCCGGGTGACAAAATCATCGTGCTACTTGCCTCCATCGACAAACGTGAAAGCTTCATACTCGACGTGTCCCGGTTTCAGATCAAATTGACTAAAGCGACTTACCAGAATCGAGCACGAACCGCCATCATTCTCTATCGCCTGGACATTGACGGAGCGCCGCATCGTAATCCGGACGGACAAGAGGTGCCGTGCCCGCATCTGCATCGATATCGGGAAGGCTACGGCGACAAGTGGGCCCTCCCAGCTCCAATTGAACAGTTTCCCGATACAACGGACCTGTTGTCTACGCTTGATGCTTTCATGAAGCACTGCAACATCACAGAACCTCCCAAGATTGAGAAGACCCTATTTTCATGACGACCGTACAGGAGATCGAACGTCTATTAGACGCGCACCGCGCTTGGTTGAAGGACAAAACTACCTTGCGTGCTGTGAACGGCGACTGGGTCGAGATCACCACGCCCTACATCGATCGGCACAACGATGCCCTGCAGATTTACGCACGGTCCGAAAATGGTGGCTACATCCTGTCCGATGACAGCTACATCATTCGTGACTTGGAGACTTCCGGATGCAATATCGATACAGAGAAGCGTAAGGACCTACTGAACATGACCCTGAACGGTTTCGGGGTGGAGTTGAATGAAGAAGCCCTGGTGGTGCGAGCTTCACCTGAGAATTTCCCCGCTCGGAAGCATAACCTCATTCAGGCTATGCTTGCTGTCAATGACCTGTTTTATCTGGCAAGCCCCATCGTGCAAAGCCTCTTTTTTGAGGATGTAGTGCAATGGCTGGAAGGTAATGAGGTTCGCTACACGCCCAAGGTCAAATTCACGGGTACTAGCGGGTTCGACCACCTTTTCCATTTCGTTATCCCGAAGTCCCCTCATAAGCAGCCGGAGCGAATTGTTCAGGCAATCAATCGGCCGACTCGTGATAGTACTGAGTCGTTTATCTATGCGTGGAGCGATACCAGAGATATTCGCCCGCCGGACTCCAAGGCGTACGCCGTCTTAAACGACGGCGAACAGACGGTTTCATCTGGTGTTCTGGACGCGTTCCGGAATTACCACATTCGTCCTGTGCTCTTCAGTCGCCGCAGTGAGTTCGTTGAAGAACTTGCGGCGTGATACTTCGATATGGAGGGCTGGAATATGAAGCGTGAACTGCGGATGAATCGACTCGCGCAGTTAAAGACCGAGATTGACCGCGGAATGGTGGATGTGGCGGAAGGCCGGCTGACGGAGTTCGATCCCCGGAGCATTATTGCGGTCGGGAGGAAACTATCCACCGACCACGCAAAATCCGCGTCACGGAAAAGGCAAGTTAGACTTGGCTCAGAATGAGAATGGATTCGCAATGTGAATCCGATGGCAGGCAGAATAGAGCCGAAGCAGCACGTCTCGATGGAGAGATATGCCGCTTCGGCTTTTGTGTTTCCGCGCGATTCTACGCGACGACGTCGATGCCCATGGAGCGGGCGGTGCCCTTGATGGACTTCACGGCGGCTTCGACGGAGGCGGCGTTGAGGTCGGGCATCTTCTGCTTCGCGATCTCGAGGACCTGAGCTTCGGAGACCTTGCCTACCTTATCTTTATTGGGCGTGCCGGAACCCTTGGCGAGGTTGGCGGCCTTCTTCAACAGGATCGCCGCCGGGGGCGTCTTGGTGATGAAGGTGAAGGTGCGGTCGGTGTAGACGGTGATGACGACGGGGATGATGAGGCCGGCCATCTCCTTGTTCTGGGTGCGGGCGTTGAACTGCTTGCAGAACTCCATGATGTTGACCTGGGCCTGGCCGAGGGCGGGGCCGACGGGCGGCGCGGGTGTGGCCTTGGCGGCTTCGATCTGGAGTTTGACCTGGGTTGCGATTTTCTTTGTCGGTGCTGCCATTTTCAAAAACCTTTCGTGAAACCAGCTATTAGCTCTTAGCCTTTAGCTGCTAGCTGGAAATTCGGTACTGCGAAATTCGTGCGCTGCCGCAGGAATCAGCTAAAAGCTAAGGGCTAATAGCTGACGGCTGCCTCTACTCGATCTTTTCCACCTTGCCGAAGTCGAGCTCGACAGGAGTGGAGCGGCCGAAGATCGTGACCATGACCTTGAGGGTTTCGCGATCTTCGTTGACCTCGTCGACGACGCCGTTGAAGTTGGCGAAGGGGCCCTCGGTGATGCGGACCGATTCGGACTTCTGGAACTTGACCTTGAGGCGCGGCTTGTCTTTCGACGTGTCGCTGCGGAAGAGGATGGAGCTAACCTCGGCTTCGGTAAGGGCGACGGGCTTGTCGCCGGTGCCGAGGAATCCTGTGACGCGCGGCGTGTTCTTGATCACGTGCCAGAGGTCGTTGTCGAGATCCATTTCGACCAGCACGTAGCCGGGCAGGAAGACGCGCTCGANNCCGATGCGGTTCTGCAGGCCGAAGGCCTGGACGCGGGTGTCGATGGATTCGCGCACCTTGCGCTCAAAGCCGGAATAGGCGTGGATGATGTACCACCGGAAGCGCTCGTTGGTGGGGGGCGCGAGCTGCGGCTGCTGCTCGCCGCCTTCGCCTTCGGGCGTCGGGGTCGGGTTTTCAGTTTCTTCCGCCATTACCATTTAATCCTCTTGCGTGCTGCTACTGGACGGCGCCCAGCCAGGTGTAGAGCCAGTGAATCGCGTTGCCAAAGATCGCGTCGACGACCCAGAAGAAGCCGGCGAAGATGAAGACAGAGATGACGACGACAAGGGTGGTGGACTGGACTTCTTTCCACGAGGGGGTGACGACCTTGCGCATCTCGGCGCGGACGTCGCGGAGGAAGTCACGGCTGCGCGTGACAAAGCCGAGGGCGCGGTTGGGAATGCCTTGCTCGATATTGGTGATTGCTGCTTTAGCCATGACTCGCTTCTTCTTTTCCGCTCTCCGCGCTGTGTTCGGCGACAGGCCCTTCGGGGCTGGCTCCTGAAGTTGATGTTGAACTGGCAGGGGCGGAGGGATTCGAACCCCCAAGTCCGGTTTTGGAGACCGGCAGTTTAACCGTTGAGCTTACGCCCCTGTGAAAAGACAGGGAACAGCGTTCAGCGATCAGCGTTCAGAAATCCCGGAGGCGATGGCCTCGGGAAGCACCGTTACCCTAATCCCTAAACCCTAATGCCTGTGTTTACTTCGTTTCCTTGTGGGGGGTGTGCTTGCGGCAGCGATTACAGAACTTCTTGAACTCNNCGGCCGGTGGTCGTCTTTTTGTTCTTCGTCGTCGAGTAGTTGCGCTCTTTGCACTCCCCACACTGCAATGTGACAATTTCCCGCATCTTTTTATCCTACCTGATTTCGGGGCATTTCCGTAGCTTCGGCTTCGAGGGCCGGGGCCTGAAGGCCCTGTTTTTTTGCTGGTGCCTATTCCCCGGGCTAAAGCCCGGGGCTTCTACCGGTTCGCGGGGCTGAAGCCCCACGAATATTGACGCCCGCTCGGGCGGGTCCGCCTCCCTGCTTTCGCTGCCTGCTGCCTGACTACTGCCTGCTGACCGCTGCCTGCTGACCACTGCCTGCTGACTGCTGCCTGCTTCTTAACTGACCGGACTTGGGCCGGCCGGCTTTGAGCTGCCTTTAAGCGATGATCTCCGAGATCGTGCCCGCGCCCACGGTCCGGCCGCCTTCGCGGATCGCGAAGCGCAAGCCCTTCTCCATGGCCACCGGC
>PMAM01000298.1:20455-32051 GCA_003152595.1 Acidobacterium sp. | reverse complement strand
CTTTTGGAACCTCAGAGGAGGTATTCAAAAGATAAACAGCGCCACGTACCTCTTCCACACCCCGAAAGGGGCATGACCGTTACTACGGTCATGGACGAAGGGCAGGGAGTACGATTTCGGGAATCTGCTGCCGCGCCCGGCGATGCAAATCTGCGGGGATCCCTTATTGCTGTGGCTGACCCTGCTGCTGTTGTTGCTGCTGCTGGCGGAGGCGCTGGAGCTCCTGGAGCATCTCCTGCGGCGTTCTCGGACGCTGCTCCGGCGAAGGCATAACCGGGGGCTGCTGGGGCGCGACCTGCTCGGGCGGAGGATAGTTCGGCGCCTCGTCTTGCTCATCCTGCTGTGGATTGCCGCCGGGCGAGGGCGCCGAAACGGGCGCGTTACTTCGCGCGGTGAGGACGATCTCGCGGGGTGTGCCGTCGGTGGTGGAGCCGACCATGAGGAAGTTGTACCCGGCTCCGTCGAGCAGATCGGAGAGCACGTCGCGGGGCGAACCCGGACCGTAGACGCCGAAGATGCGCGAATCCTTGTCGAAGCCGTCGACGGCCATACCGCTGGAGGCCTCGAGGTTTTTGAGGATCTCCGACAGGCTGGAATTGTGGGCATCGACCGACAGAGAGCCGTCATGGAGAGTGACCTGGACGGGACCGGCCGGCTTATCCAGCAGGGAAGGAGGCAGGTTTGGAGCGGCGTTGGGCTGGGCCGCAGGAGTGCTCGGCGCTGTGGCCGTGGCGCCGATGTGGATGGACGGCTGCGCTGGACTTGTGGGCTGGGGGACCGTGGCGGGATTCGCGGACTGGGGTGCCGCCGCAGAAGGGCTCGAAACGCCTTGTCGCGGTGGAACGGGGAAGCGCCGTCCGGGCATGGTCCCGGGCGCCTGCATCACCTGGGCTTGACACGAATGGGCCTGAGACGAAACCGCCAAAACGGCGGCGGCCGTCCAAATGAGGCATCGTGAAAGGCTCGTAACCTGCATCGAACTCTGTGGATTCGCAGGGTGCCGTGAGTTCGGCATGGACTCCCGCTCCTGTGTACTAGACTAGCAGTGATTCGAATTCGCTCACCGCGAATTGAAGGGAAGTCCTCGATGGATCGCGTGTTTTCCAGGCACTGGGCCAGATTTGTGGCCGCCGCCCTGCCCGTGGGCATGGCACTGCCGGCTTTTGGCATTTCGTGCATGACGCAGTCGCAGATGCCCGCCGCACAGCGCACGGTTCTGGCCCAGTCCGCACAGATGCTGGCGGAGAACGTGGAATCGGGCAACACCGCAGCGGTTCAGGCTCGGACCATCGCAGCCGTCGCGAGCCAGTTTGGGGGCATCGCGGCCTCCATCCAGCAGATCAGCACGCCGATCCAGCACGCTATGCTGACCGTGGATTCGCTGTACATCCTGGACGCGACCGACCTGAAGGCCGCTCAGGAGAGCCAGTTTTTCTGCGGCGTCGCGGGCTCGGCGCTGACCGTGGAAGTGACCATCCCGAACCTGCCGCCCGGCAAATATGCGCTCGCGATCGTGCATGCTACCGGGGTGAAACAGCCGCAGCAGCTGTCCCTGGTGCTGCAGAACGATCCTGCGGGGAGTCCGGACTGGAAGCTGGCGGGATTTTTCTCGCGCCCCATGACGATGGGCGGCCACGACGGTCTTTGGTTCTGGCGGCAAGCGCGCGATTATGCGGCGAAGAAGCAGGTGTGGGCGGCGTATTTCTATTACCAGACCGCTCAGTTTCTGCTGGAGCCGGTCGATTTTGTTTCCAGCCCAAATCTGCAGAAGCTGCAGCGCGAAGAGGAACAGAATCGGCCGGAGAACCTGCCCGGCGCCGAGCCTCTTCGGCTGAGCACAGGCTCGGGGACCTACGAGGTCACGAACGTGCACACGGGCGAACTGTCGAATCAGCTGGACCTCGTGGTCACGTTTAACGGCACGCCCGGTCAGGATCCGGTGGCAGCACGGGCGCAGGTAACAGCGGTGATGCGGGCTCTGCTGCAGCAGCATCCCGAGCTGCAGTCGGCCTTCCATGGTTTGTGGGTCTACGCCGCGACGCCCGGCAATGCGAACCCTTTTGCACTGGAACTGCCCATGGACCAGATACAGGCCTCGGGTTCTGCCGGCGGACAACGCAGTTAGAATCGCTCAACCCTTCCAGGAAAGCAGACGGAAAAGACTCCGGCATGGCCAGTCGAACGGAAAAGCCCCTAAGCGAAGTGATCGAGCAGCGGAGGGACACGCCGAGTTTTGACGGCGCGCCGATCTCGGACGCGGATTTGAAGGAGATTCTCGATGCGGGCCTGAAGATGCCCAGCGGCTTCAATCTGCAGCCGTGGCGCTTCGTGGTGGTGCGCACTCCGGAGCTGCAGCGGAAGCTGCGCGCAGCCTGCTTTAACCAGCCCAACGTGGAAGAAGCTTCGGTCGTGATCGTGGCCTGCGGCGACAAGGATGGCTGGCGCGGCGATATGGAAGAGATGATCCGGATGGGACGCGAGAGCGGGATGACCGAGAATTATGCGGAGTCGGCGCGTGCGATCATTCCGGAGTTCGTGAGCAGCCATCCGAATCTTTCGGCCTGGCTGAATCGCCACGTGATGATCGCGTTCACCGCGATGATGCTGATGGCGGAGACGCTGGGCTACGATACGTCGTCGACCGAAGGCTACGACTCCGAGAAGATTTGCCAGGTTCTGAACCTGCCCATCAGCTATGAAGTGGTGGCGCTGCTGGGCATCGGGCGTCTGCGAGGTCCGGATAAGTACAACGGCGGACGGTTCAGCATGCAGCGCACGGTGTTCGAAGGCGAGTACGGCAAGCCGATCAAGCTGTGAAAACGACAGGTGACAGGTTACAGCTGGATTCGCTTCTGCTCCCTGCAACCTGTGACCTGTGACCTGTACCCTGTCCCCATGAGGCGCGAGTATCCCGACGCTCCCATTGCCGGCGTTGGCGCGGTCATTGTTCGTGTTGAGCCGGACGACAAGAAGCGAGTGCTGCTGATTCGGCGCGGGCAGGAGCCGCTGAAGGGCGAGTGGTCGCTGCCGGGAGGCGCCGTCGAGCTGGGCGAGACCCTGGAAGAGGCGATCTGCCGCGAGGTCCTCGAAGAGACGGGGCTGGTGGTCGAAGTGGTGGACACGGTGCAGGCCTTCGACCGCATCTCTCGCGACGAGGCCGGCCGGGTGCGCTACCACTACGTGCTGATCGACTTCCTTTGCCGGATGACCGGCGGCTCGCTGGCCTGCGCTACGGATGCCGTCGAAGCGCGGTGGGCCGGCGTCGGGGAGCTGGACGGACTGACGGCCCTCACGGTTGAGGTGATTCTCAAAGCGCTCAGGATGGCATCCTAAAAAGCGAAAGGGCATCTCACACCCGCATGGCCACCGCGATCACGTCACCCGGAAGAAAAACCTGGCGGCGGTGGCGGACGATCCGGCGGGTGGTTTTCAGCGTCCTGGTGCTTCTGATTTTCGTGGTCGTCTTTGCTTTTGTGCGGCCGCTGACCGTGCTGTGGCTGGCGACCCAAACCCGCCTGCTGTTCGACGGCGTCCGCTCGGAGTACACGGCGATACCGTTCGCAGGAAATCCGCATATCCGCATTCACTACTACGCCGGCGGATCGGGTTCGCCGGTGGTGCTGGTGCACGGCCTGGGCGGGCGCGCCGAAGACTGGGCGAATCTGATGCCGCAGCTGGTACGCGATCACCATCGGGTGTACGCGCTGGATCTGCCGGGCTACGGGCGCTCGGACTGGCCCAGGAATGCCGCGTACTCGATCCCGGAGCTGGCGGGTGCGGTGGAAGCCTTCATGGATAATCGCCACCTGAAGCAGACGGATCTGGCGGGCTGGTCGATGGGNNCACGCTGGATGACCTGCTGATGGCGGGTCCGGCGCCGCATGTGCCCGGCTTTATCCAGCACGACATTTTTCGGTTCGTGAGGAAACACAGGTGGGTGGTGAAGCGGAACATGGACTCGATGCTGACAGGCGAAGGTCTCCCGGATGGGCAGCTGGGCGCGCTGAAGATGCCGATGCTGATCGTCTGGGGCAAGGAGGATCGCCTGATTCCGGTGTCGGTGGGAGGGGAGATTCACGTCGCCGTGCCTCAATCGGAATTTGTGGTGGTGGATGGCTGCGGCCACCTGGCTCCGGGGCAGTGCGCCGCGCAGATCGGGCCGGTGTTCAAAGGGTTCCTGGATGAAGTTTCGCCGATTGCGGGGCAGCGGGCGGAGATTCTGAAGAAGCCTTAGTGATTCGGTTGCAGCGGCCGCATCTGCTGCTGCAGCTCATCGCAGAAGGCCCGGTACTTGCGGACGTAGCGAAAATCCGCGAACAGCGTGCCCGCGGCAATCAGGAGAAAGACCAGGAGAATCAACCGGCTGCGCTTCTCGGGGAAGCGCCCCATTTGGCGGAAGCAGATGGAGATGAGGAAGGCGGCGAGAGTCGCCAGGACCGTGAGGGGCACGAGCGAGTCGCAGTGCAGAACCGGCTCCTGGATGAGCCAGGCAGAGGCCACAGCCGTGACGATCGCAATGCCACCGGTGATGAAGATGCGCGAGCGCTTCGGCGGGTGAGCGCGTGGCTTTTGCGGACTGCCGGCCGCTGGCTGCTGACCGCTGTCTTTCAGAACCCACCCTTTCCAATGTCCATGCTGGCCGGGAGCGGGTTCCGCTCGTCGATGTAGGACTCGATGGTTTTTTCGAGAATGCCCTTGGCCGCCAGGATGAACTCGATGGCATCGCGCCCGGCGCCGTGGCCGCCACCGTGCGGCGTGACCCAGTGGGCCTCCAGCTTGACGTTGTCGCGCGCGTTGGCCACTGCGACGGCGAAACCGCACTCGCGCATCACCGGCAAGTCGATGACGTCGTCGCCGACATAGGCGATTTCGTCGAGGCCGATCTGCTCCTTCTCCATCATTTCGCGCACGGCTTTCATCTTGTACGACTGGCCCATGTAGACGTACTCGAGGCGCAGATCGCGGGCCCTGAGCGCGACGGTTTCGGAGATGCGCTTGGTGATGATGGCGCACTTCAATCCGGCGAGCTTGGCCAGCGAGATCCCTGTGCCATCGTGCGCGTTGAACCCCTTGGCCTCGACCATACTTTGCGAGGAGATGCCGTAACCGCCCTTGCTATCCATTTGCGCGGCGTGGTCGGCGGTCGTTGTGCTGGGCGCCGGAGCCGGGAAGATCCAGATGCCGCCGTCGGTCAGCACGCCATCCACGTCAAAAATGATCAGCTTGATGCGTCGCGCCCGTTCCTCAGCGCTGAGCGAAGAAGACATCGACATATACCCGCATTGTAACGAGTGCCTGCCTGGTGCCTGCTCTTGTTCCGGTCCCCTTGCGCTGAGTGAGCTTCGTCACCGGTCCAGCGTGGGGCGCGGGATAAAATCAAAGCATGCGTTGTCTTCCGTTGCGGGGAGTGGACCGGGCATGAAGCGCCTCGGGCGTCTGGTCTACTATGCACGCCGGTATATGCTCCAGGCTCTTTCCGCCGTGATTCTGGCGGCCGGCGTCGGCCTGCTCGATGCGTTCCGGGTCCTGCTCATCGGGCCGATCTTCGACAACGTTCTGCATCCGGGCGCCGCGAGCCGGGCCAACAGGACGCAGCTGCTGGGCTCGATCGGCGCACGCTGGCACATCAACTTAACGCCGCAGATCCTGGTGCCATCGTTCTTGCATATCAAGAACGACTGGGGCGTGATCGCGTTCGCCTTTGTTGCCGCAACGCTGCTGAAGGGCATCTGCGACTACGCCGGAACCTACCTGGCGAATTACGCCGGCTTCGGCATGATCACCGACATGCGCGACGATCTGTACGAGTCGATCCTGCGCCGGTCGGTGTCGTTCTTCCAGAAGCACACCACGGGGACCCTGCTGTCGGCGCTGATCAACGACATCGAACGGGTTCAGTACGCGACGGCGACGATCCTGTCGGATTTTCTGCAGCAGGCCTGCACGCTGGCCTGCATGGTGGTGATCGTGATCGCGCTCGGGGGCAAGCTGGCCTGGGTGCTGCCAGTGTTTGGTGTCATCGCGGCGTCGTCCATTCTCCGGATCGGACGTGACGTGCGCCGGACCACGCGCCGCGGGCAGGACAAGCTGGCCGACATTCAGAACATCCTGCACGAGACGATCACCGGCAATCGCATCGTGAAGGCTTTCAACATGGAGTTCTGGGAGCTGCTGCGCTTCCGCCAGGCGGCGAAACGGCTTTTCCGGGCCAACCTGCGGTCGGTGCGAGCGCAGGCGATTACATCGCCCCTGATGGATTTCATCGGAGCCGTCGCGATTGCGGCGCTGCTGTGGGTGGGACGCAACGAGATCGGGCACGGCGCCATGGCCGAGGGCACGTTCTTCGCCTTCATCGTTGCGCTGTTCAAGATGTACGACCCAATCCGGCGATTCGGGACCTACTACAACAATTTCCAGCAGGCGGTCGGCGCCTCGGCGGCCATCTTCGACTTCATGGACGATCAGGATGAGGTTCCCGAAGCGAAGCATCCGCAGACGATCAGGGGATTCAAAGACAGCATTGCGCTGGAAAATGTGAGCTTCTGCTATCAGGAGGCCGAGCGCGAAGGTCCTCCGGTGGTGCTGAGCGATATCAACCTGACCATCCACCGCGGCGAAGTGGTGGCGCTGGTGGGGCCCAGCGGGGCAGGGAAGTCGACGCTGGTAAATCTGATTCCGCGCTTCTTCGACGTCAGTGGCGGCCGCATCCTGGTGGACGGCGTCGACGTGCGCCAGGCGAGCCTCAACTCGCTGCGGGCCCAAATCGGCAAAGTCACCCAGGAAACGATTCTCTTCAACGACACGGTGCGGAACAACATCGCCTACGGCCAGCCCGGCGTGCCCTTCTCACAGGTTGTGGACGCAGCCAAAGCGGCGCTGGCGCACGACTTCATCGAGCGCATGCCGGATGGTTATGACACGGTAATCGGAGAGAAGGGCTTCCGTCTTTCCGGCGGCGAGCGGCAGCGGCTGGCCATTGCGCGGGCGATCCTGAAAAACGCGCCGGTTCTGATCCTGGATGAGGCCACGTCTGCCCTCGACGCGGAGAGCGAATCGCTGGTGCAGGCTGCGCTGGCGAATCTCATGACGGGCCGCACGGTCATCGTGATCGCGCATCGGCTGTCGACGGTTCGGCGCGCCACCCGCATTGTTGTTCTTGAACATGGCCATATCACTGCGATCGGCTCGCACGAAGAACTGCTGCAGACCTCGCCCATTTACCAGAAGCTGTACCGGCTCCAGTTCATGAATATCGGCGACGGTAATGGAAACGGCAACGAGCGCGAAGCCCCGGAGACCGGCCTCACGCTCGAAGGGACCGTCCCCGGCGGCTCCACCGCAGAACCCGCTCTCACAGGTAAGATCAACCGATGAGCCCGGCGAAGCCTCCTGCGAAAACCGACAAGCCAGCCGCGCAATCGGCGAAGGAACCGGTCTATTCGATGACCGGCTTCGCCCGCATTGCCGGGCGCGTCTCTGAAACGCTCGGCTTCTCTCTCAGCCTGAAGAGTGTCAACCACCGCTTTCTCGACCTGCACATGCGCTTGCCCAATGGCGCCGAGGGCGTGGAGATGAACCTGCGCCGGATCCTGAAAGAGAAGCTCCGCCGTGGGCACGTGGAGGTCACGCTCAGTCTCGAGCGCAGTCAAAAAGCCGAAGCGGGTTACGATCACGCGCTCGTTGCTGCCTATATCGAAGCGTTTCGCGCCGCCGCCGCCGAGCATAACCTGACGGCCGAGCCGGATCTTAATTCTGTCTTCCGTCTCCCTGGCGTTCTGCTGGCTGAATCGCGCAGCAGCGAGGAAGAGATGAAGGCTCTGGAAGACGCCGTTTTGCGGGAGACCGATGGGCTCGTAGTCGCATTGCAGACGATGCGCTCCCAGGAAGGCTCGGTGCTGGCCAGCGAGATGCGCGCGGGCATGGAGAGGCTGCGCGGGCTGGTTGACGAAGCCGCGACCCTGCGCGAGAAGGTGCAGCAGGCCTACTTCGATCGGCTCAACCAGCGGATGAAGACGATGCTCGACGGCGGATTCGACAAGGACCGGATCCTGCAGGAGGCCGCGCTGATCGCCGAGCGCAGCGATGTCGAAGAGGAAGTGACGCGGCTGCGGACGCACATCGACCACTTCGTCGGATTGCTCGATCAGGGCGGGGAGGTGGGCAAGAAGCTCGACTTCCTGCTGCAGGAGATGAATCGCGAGGCCAACACGCTGCTTTCGAAGACCAGCGGCGTGGCGGGCAACGGCACGCGCATTACCGAAGCGGGTCTGGGGATGAAGTCGGAGATCGAAAAGGCTCGCGAGCAGGTGCAGAACCTGGAGTAGGGCATCGGGATCGGGCTGGAGGCACACGAAAACGCTTGTCGGGAATTCTATTCATCATTTCGGCGCCTTCGGGGTCGGGCAAATCGACCCTTGTGAACCAGCTGCGTTCGCTGGTGAGCGGGCTGGAGTTCTCTGTCTCCTGGACGACGCGCGGGCCGCGCGGCTCGGAGGTGGACTCGCGTGAATACCACTTCACCACGCGCGAGCACTTCGAGGAGATGATCCGCAACGGCGAGTTCCTCGAGCACGCTCAGGTTTTCGGCAACTACTACGGCACCGCGAAATCGACTCTGCATGAAGCCTTCGCCGGCGGCAGGGATCTGCTCCTCGATATCGACGTGCAGGGCGCCGCGCAGGTCCGCGCGAAGTGCCCCGACGCGGTTTCGATCTTCCTTATGCCGCCTTCGCCGGAGGTGCTGGCCACGCGGCTGCGCAACCGCTCGCGGGCCGAGGGCGTCCTGCGCGAAGAGGTCATCGACCGCCGCCTTGCCAAGGCAAAACAGGAGATTGAGAATTACCGGGAATATGGCTATATTCTCGTCAACGACATCCTGGATCGCGCGGTCGAGGAAATGACCGCCATTGTTGCCGCGGAACGCATCCTGCGCAACGGGAATGCGGGCGCGAACGGAGCGGACCGCGAGCGGGTGCTGCGGCTTGCTCAAAGCTGCCGTCAGGCCAGCTCGGAAGCGCGGGTCCGGCCGGTTTTGCAGGCGTTTGGGGTTCCGGTTCCGGCCGCAACCCGGTGACGGCACGCAACGAAGTTCTGGAGGCAGGACGATGAGTATCGAGAAGGAATACGACAGCAATTTCCGGTATGTGCTGGTGGCAGCGCGCCGCGCGCGGCAGCTGCAGAACGGAGCCGAGCCGATGATTTCCAGCCGTTCGCGCAAAGCGTGCCGCGTCGCCCAGGACGAGATCGCCGCCGGGAAGATTACGTATGTGAAGACCGAGGACGCTCCGACCGTGCGCCCTGAAGTCGACGGTGCTGACATCCCCAAGTTCGCGTCGTAGGCGCGTGTCGGGCCGCGTTTTCCTCGCGACAAGCCTTTCNNAAATCGGCGGAGCTGGTTCGCGATCTGCAAAAGCATGCGCTCGACGTCCACGTGGTGATGACCGCGGCCGCGCAGCAGTTCATCGCGCCGCTCACCTTCGCCGCCCTCACTGGGCACAAGGTCATCACGGACCTTTGGACCCCCGAAGGCTCCGATCCCGGCGACGCTTCCTCCGCTATTGAGCACATTGATGCTGCACAGTCCACCGACGCGCTCGTCGTTGCGCCGGCTACTGCTGACATCCTCGCGAAATTCGCCCACGGCATAGCAGACGACTTCCTCACAACGATGTACCTCGCGACGACGGCGCCGGTGATCGTTGCGCCGGCGATGAACGCGAATATGTGGAACCACGCGGCAACGCAGGCGAACCTTGAGATTCTCGCCAACCGCCACGTGCGCATCGTCGCGCCGGAGAGCGGCTACCTGGCCTGCGGCATGGTCGGCGCCGGTCGGCTCGCGGAAAACCGCGGCATCGTCGATACAGTGCTGAGCGTTTTGCTCCATCGCAACGACCTTGCCGGCGAAACGGTGCTGATCACCGCGGGCGGCACGCGCGAGGCGCTCGATCCGGTGCGTTTCCTCGGCAATCGCTCCAGCGGCAAGATGGGCTACGCCATGGCCGAAGCCGCGCAGCGTCGCGGAGCGCGCGTGATTCTTGTTTCCGCGCCCACTGCGCTGCGCGCGCCTGCGAATGTCGAGGTCGTGCCTGTCGTCACGACGCAGCAGATGCGGGACGCCGTTTTGGGCCGCCTCGATCAGGCCAGCATCGTGATCAAAGCGGCAGCCGTTGCCGATTATCGTCCTCGCTCCCAGGCGGATCAGAAGATGCGCCGGAAAGGGCCGCTGACGCTGGAACTGGAGCCCACCGAAGATATCCTGGCTGCGGTCGTCGAACAGCGCCGCCCGGGCATGCTGGTGGTCGGTTTCGCCGCGGAGACCGAGGATGTGCTCGCGCATGGCCGCGACAAGCTGCTGCGCAAGGGCGCGGATGCCATCGTGCTGAACGATGTATCGCGTGAGGGCGTAGGATTCGACTCTGACCGTAACGCAGTCACCTTTCTAACCCGCGATCGTGCCATCGAGTTGCCGGAGCTAACCAAGCGCGAACTCGCCGATCAGATTCTCGACGAAATCCTGACGCTGCGCTCTCCGCGAAAGGAAGTCCTGTCTGAATCCGACCCCGATCTCTCCATGAGTCTCGGAGAACAGGGTTGAACGCGCGGCTTTCCCCGGAAACAGAAGAAGCGATCCGCTCCCGCATCGCATATTTTCGCGACCTGGGTGTCTTCGACTTCTACCGCCGCGAGGGCTTCGCGCCCGGCGATACTTTAAAAGGAACAGAGACTGTTACAGAAATGGCCGCGCCCGCCGGATCCGTAACAGCCATCGTTACAGAAACAAATCCGGCGGCCGTCCCCGCCGCCATTTTCCGTTCCGACGAAAGTCTGGAGACTGCCCCGCCGATGTCCCCGAAGCAAGCCCGCCCGCAACCCCCGCCTGTGCTGAACGAACCCTCAGCGGCCGTTGCTCCCGAAGATCGCGCTGCCGCGCTCGCTGCCATTCGTGAAGATATCGGCGACTGTACGCGCTGCGCGCTCCACAAGGGCCGGAACACGGTTGTGTTTGGCGACGGCGATCCGAACGCACGCCTGATGTTCGTCGGAGAAGGCCCCGGCGCCGACGAAGACGCGCAGGGGCTGCCCTTCGTGGGCCGCGCCGGGCAGCTTCTAAACAACATGATTGCGGCGATGGGGCTGCGCCGCGATCAGGTTTACATCGCGAATATCGTCAAGTGCCGCCCGCCGCAGAACCGCGTTCCGGAGCCGGCCGAGGCCAATACCTGTGCGCCGTTTCTTTTTCGCCAGATCGACGTGATCCGGCCTGAAGTGATCGTCGCGCTGGGCTCAACCGCCGCGACCTATCTGCTGGGCGGCAAGAGCCCGCTCGCCGCGCTCCGCGGGCGCATCCACCAGGCGCGTGGATCGAAGCTGATCGTGACGTACCACCCGGCGTATCTGTTGCGCGACCCGCGCCAGAAAAAAGAGGCGTGGGCCGATTTGCAGCTTGCAATGGTGGAACTGGGGCTGGAGGCGCCCGCGAAATAGCCGGAAGCAAGAAGCCGGAAGCTGGTAGCTGAAATCCGCGTTGTTCGCGCCGCTCTCACTGGCCCTATCGGCTACAGGCTACCGGCTGCCTCTTTCACCAGGGCAGCGT
>PMAM01000298.1:0-20403 GCA_003152595.1 Acidobacterium sp. | reverse complement strand
CGTGCGCCAGGTGCACGGTGAACGAGTTGAGCGCCGCCTTCGAAGCGTCGTAGGCGAAGGCCTTCGCATCGTAAATGGGCGATTTGGGATCGGCATGCAGCGCGAGCGATCCAAGAATGCTCGACAGATTGACGATCCGGCCTGCCGGCGCTTTTTTGATGAGCGGCAGCAGCGTCTGGGTCAGCTGGACAGCGCCGAAGAAATTGGTATCGAAGGTCTCGTGCAGCACTTCCGCGCTTGTGCTGCTGGTTTTGTTGCCGCCCATGAAGTCTTCCTTCGAAATGCCGGCGTTGTTGATCAGGATGTCGAGCTTGCCGTATTTCTGATCCAGATATTTGTAGACTTCCTTGTAGTCCGCCGCTTTGGTGATGTCGAACCGGACAGCATCGGCGTCGACTCCGTCCTTCTTCAGCTTTTCCACCGCTTCCCGGCCCCGCGCCAGGTCTCGCGACCCAATCACGACCTTGATGCCCTGCTTGCCCAGCTGGCGCGCGGTTTCAAGACCAAGGCCCTTGTTGCCGCCGGTGATAAACGCAACCTTCTCTGCTGCCATCGAATTCCTCCGTGTTCCCATCTGATTCCACGAGTGGCCGCCAAGATTCACACAGCCAGCGAATCCGCGCTGGTGTTGCGCTTCTGTTACGCTCCGGAAAAGAACCATGCCCGCCTTCTGCGATGTCGCCCTGCCGGTTCCGCTCGACCGGCCCTTTACCTATTGCGTGGGCGACCTGCAGTTGTGCGTCGGGGCGCGTGTCCTTGTTCCTTTCCGTAACGAGAAGCTCGCCGGAGTGGTGGTTCGTTTGCATGACGAGCCGCCACCGGTGGACGCCAGGCCGCTCGTCGCCGTGCTCGACAGCGAGCCGGTAATCACGCCGCAGCTGATGGAACTCGCCCTGTGGATCGCGCAGTACTACCTCGCTCCCATCGGGGAGGTCCTGCGCTCCATGCTGCCGCTGGCCGGCGAGGTTCGACGTCAGGTGCTCTACCGCATCGCCGATCTCGGCCGTCAGGTGCTGCTCTCCGCCGCCGAGCAGGGATCGTCGCGACGCTCTCGCCTTGCGCCCGAGGAGCAGGATCAGGAATACGCGGTGCTCAACGAACTTGGATCCGGCGAAGCGGTCCGCGCCGCCCGTCTGCGTTCCGCGACCGGCGCTTCGGTGCGCATCCTGCAGGGCATGCTGCGCAAGAAGTGGATCACGCGCGAGACCGCGGCTGAGGCACGCGACGCGCGGCGAACCGTGCGCTACGCCGTGCTCATCGCGGACGTGCGCCTGCCGAAGCTGAACGAGAATCAGCAGGCGATTCTCGCGGAGCTGGCCGGTGCTGACGGTGAACTGCCCGTGGCTGAACTTCGCCGGCTGGAAGTCCCTGCGTCGACGCTAAATACGTTGGTCCGCAAAAACCTGGTCCGGATCGAGGAGCGTCCGGCCGATTTTCATTTGACCCACCTCCACGCTTTCCTCACGCCCGAACACGAGTTGAATCCCGCGCAGCTGGATGCGCTCGATACGATTACTACTGCTGTTGCAGCGCGCGAATTCCGGCCGCTGCTGCTGCATGGGGTCACCGGCTCCGGAAAAACCGCTGTGTACCTGGCGGCGATGCGAAGGGCACTGGACGCGGGCCGGACGACGATTCTCCTGGTGCCGGAGATCGGACTAACTCCGGCGATGGCGGCGCAGCTCCATCACGCGTTCGGTTCGGAGGTGGCGCTGCTGCACTCCGCGCTGACTCCGGAGGAGCGCGGCGAGCAGTGGCACCGCATTCGGAAAGCGGAGGCGCGCGTGGTCGTCGGCACGCGTTCGGCGATCTTCGCGCCGGTGGAGAATCTCGGCCTCGTGATCGTCGATGAGGAGCACGATTCGAGTTACAAGCAGGAATCCACGCCTCGCTACCACGCGCGCGACGTGGCCGTGATGCGCGCCAAGCTGGCGAACGCCGCTGTCGTGCTGGGCTCCGCGACGCCTTCGCTGGAAACCTGGCACAACGCCTCCAATGGCAAGTATCAGCGCATTGAACTCCGCGAGCGAGTGAAGGATCGGCTGCTGCCTGAGGTCCGCCTCGTCGATATGCGGCAGGAATTTCAGGAGACCGGCGAGGAGAAGCTGTTTTCGCGCGCCCTGATTGAGGAAACGCAGGCCACAATCGACCGGGGCGAGCAGGCAATCATCCTGCTCAACCGCCGTGGCTACTCCTTTGTTGTGATCTGCCGCGCCTGTGGCGCCAAAATGGACTGCGAGAATTGCTCCATTGCCCTCACGTATCACAAGCCGCTTCCAGGCGACGGCCACGCCACCGGGCAGCGCCTGGAATGTCACTACTGCGGTTACAAAAAGACCGTGCCCAAACTCTGCCCCGCCTGCGACAGCGAGTACCTGTATTTTCTCGGCGCCGGATCGCAGCAGGGCGAGGAGCGACTGCTGGAAATCTTTCCCGGCGCGCGCATCGGCCGCATGGATCGCGACACGGTTCGCGGGCGAGGGGACATGGAGCGCCTCCTCCTTCGCCTCCACTCCGGCGAAATCAACCTGCTCGTCGGCACGCAGATGATTGCCAAGGGTCATGACATCCACGGGGTAACCCTGGTTGGCGTTGTGGGCTGCGATTACGCACTGGGGCTGCCTGATTTTCGTGCCGCGGAGCGCGTCTTCCAGCTCCTCACCCAGGTTTCCGGACGCGCCGGTCGCGGGGAACTGCCTGGGCAGGTGATCGTGCAGACCTATCACACCGACCATTACGCGATTCTGTTTGCCGCGAAGCACGACTACGCGGGCTTCGTTGAGAAGGAGCTGAAATTCCGGCGCATGATGCGGTACCCACCGTATGCTGCGCTCGCGAATGTACTGCTGCAAAGTCAACGCCTCGAGGAGGCCGCCGCCTGGGCCAACATTCTTGGCCGCTGGTGCCAGCACACGACGCTGCGCAATGTCCGCGTTCTCGGTCCGGCGACGGCGCCGATCGCGAAGATCAAACGCACCTACCGCTTCCACCTGGTGATGAAGGGCGAAACCCGTACCGCACTGCAGAAGGCCTTGCGCGCCCTGCTCGCTCACGCTGAAGAGGCGCAGATTCCCCGCGCGCACCTCATCATCGATGTCGACCCCGTCAGTCTGATGTGACATCCTGCGGAGACCCACCCATGGAATTCCTCGACGAAGAGAAAGTCCGATCGTTGCTCACCTGGGAGAGCCTTATTCCGGCTGTCGAGCGGGCGCTTATGAATCTCTCACTGGGCAAGATCCAGCAGCCGGTGCGCACGGTCCTCCGCATCGCCGAGCATGAGGGCTTCTTCGCGCTGATGCCTGCCGTGGACGGAGACCTAATGGGTGTCAAGCTGGTCACTTTCTACGAACGCAACACGGTGCAGCCCACCCACCAGGCCGTGATCCAGTTGTTTTCCGCCGAAACCGGGGAGCCTCTTCTTGCTATGGACGGCCGGCTCATCACCGAGATGCGGACGGCTGCGGTGTCGGCCGTCGCCACGCGCCTGTTTGCAGCAAAGGATGCGCGCACGCTCGCCATTCTCGGCAGCGGCGTCCAGGCGCGCTCGCACCTCGAGGCACTGCGTTTCATCCGTGATTTTTCTGAGGTCCGCGTCTGGAGCCGCATGCCGGCCCATGCCCAACGGTTCGCTACGGAATGCAGTGCAACGGCGGTGTCCACGCCCGAGGCAGCCGTCCGCGGGGCCGACGTTGTTGTGACCGTCGCCAGCGTTCGCGAGCCCCTGCTGCGCGGTGCATGGCTGGCGGCCCACACCTTCGTCTGCGCGGTCGCCGTGGTGACACCGGATCGCCGCGAACTGGACGACACGGCGATGAAGGGCGCGATCGTGGTTGAGTCGCGGGAGGCCGCTCTTCGCGAATCCGGCGACATCATCGGTTCCAGCCAGCCGGTGTATGCCGAGCTGGGCGAGATTCTCGCCGGCACGAAACCGCTCCCCGCGGGCCGCGTCGTCTTCAAATCCCTGGGCGTGGCCGCCTGCGACTTGGCCGCCGCTGGCGTGGTTTGGCACTGTCTGAAAACCGCGCAAATGCTTAAAACGAAAGTAACGTGACGGCCATTTCTAACCTGAAAATGCTACAGACACCTCCACTTTTGTAGCCCATTCTTAACAATGGCACCGTGAGGAGTGCCCCGCGTTGCGGAAGTCCTCCCTCTTCCTCGTCGTGTTCGGTATCTGCTGCGGGGTCGCACTCTTCGGGCCTACCGCGATGGCCCAGAGTTCGCCTGGCCTGAACTCCGCCGCCGCAGAGCCTCTACTCCTCACCACCGTCGCGCAGGTGCATGCGCTTTCCAGCCGCATGGCGGCCAAAGGCCTTCCCGTCGAACTGCACGCCATCGTCACGTATTACGAGCCCACCGAGGGCCAGGTTTTTTTGCAGGACGCGACCGGCGGCATCTACATCGCATCGCCGCCGAATCCTCCGGCGCTCAATCCTGGCGACGCCATTCTCGTTCGAGGCACGACCGTGCCCAGCTACTCGGTGAACGTGAAAGCGACCGAGATGAGATTTGAACATCGCGCGCAGTTTCCTGAGCCCGTTCCTGTGAGCTGGCGCGAGCTGCTTCAGAAATCGAACGATTGCCGCTACGTGACCCTCTCCGGCAGGGTGCGCTCCGCGACGCTGCAGGCTTCGATCGGCCGATTCTCGCAGGGAGGCGTGGTTCAGCGTGAAATGTCGCCCGCCAAAATTGCCGACGCGATTGCAAAACTCGGCGGCAGGCAACCGTACCTCCTGATCGATCTGCAGACGGAGGGCGGGCTGGTGCGTGTGCACATGGAAGACGTGCAGGGCATCGATCCCTTCCGGTTGCTGGATGCGGAGGTGAGCTTCACCGGGGTGGCCGGCGGTCTGTTCGACGGAAAATTCCAGCTGACCGGG
The DNA here is from genome assembly GCA_003152595.1 of Acidobacterium sp. GTDB lineage: Bacteria > Acidobacteriota > Terriglobia > Terriglobales > Acidobacteriaceae > Palsa-343. The sequence goes on along the minus strand of PMAM01000298.1, from coordinate 15,520 downwards.
GCCCAGCTCTGGGTCAGCAGCGCACAGCATCTGCGTGTGATCGAGCCTCCGTCCAGCAGTCCGGCGAAGTTGCCGCTGACCGCCATCAATCACGTCATGCTGGGTTCTTTTGTGCGGGACCAGAGTCAGCGCATCCACGTGCGCGGCAGTATCACGCTCTATGAGCCGGGCCTCGAAATGGTGCTGCAAACGGCACAGGGGGACGCGGTCGAAGTGAATTCCTTCGAGCAGTCTCCGCTCAGCATCGGCCAGGTGGTGGATGTCGTCGGCTTCCCCGATCCGCATCAGTATTCCGAGGTGCTCACCGATGCGAACGTGCTTCCCACGGAGGCGACCCAGCCGATCGAACCCACGCACGTCGACTGGGCCGATGCACTGTCCGGCCGCTACCCCTTCGGCTTGATCTCCATGAAGGGCAAACTCGCGGCCGAGGTGCACGAACCACATCAGGACACGCTCGTGATTCAGATGGGTTCGCATATGTTCTCCGCGATCCTGCCACGGACCGTATGGAACCAGGACCTGAAGGAGGCTGTGCTTCCCGACTATCCCGTCGGCAGCACCGTACGTATCGCCGGCGTCTGCTTCGTTCACGCGGGAGGGCCCTGGAACACGGAGCGCTGGTTCGATCTGCAGCTGCGCACGCCTGGTGATGTGGCCGTGCTGGTGGCGCCGCCGTGGTGGACCGTGCGCCGCCTGCTCTACGTGAGCGCGGCACTGCTGGCACTGATGCTGACGGCTTTGGTGTGGGCTCTGATGCTGCATGGCAAGGTCCGCAGGCAGACAGAGCAGATTCGCGTCACCATGGAGTCCGAGGCTTCGCGCGAACGCCGCATCGCGTTCCTCGAAAAAGAGCGCGGCAGGGTGCTGGAATCCATCAACAGCATGCTCAATCTGGACGACGTGCTGCTGATGATCCTGCGGCTGATCAGCACGCAGCTGGAAGACCGTTCCTGCTGGTGCGAACTGGCCAACGGCACCGTTGTGGGCCAGGCTGCGGCCCCCCAGGATTCCGGCGACGTGGTTCGGCGCGGCATCTATTCCAGCGCCGGCGAGCGTCTCGGCTCGGTTGTCGTCTCCGGAGCGGAAGCTTGCCAGGAGCAGGCCGGCGAGGCACTGGAAATGGGCGCCAGCCTTGCAGCGCTGGCCATTGACAACCGGCGGCTCTACGAGACGCTGATTCATCGCTCGCAGTACGACCAGCTCACCAATGCCGCCAATCGTTTCCTGCTCGAGAGCCGGCTGGACGAAGCGTTCAGCCACGCCAGGCGCAGCCAGACTCACTTCGCGCTGGTCTATATCGATCTGGACCAGTTCAAGCAGGTGAACGATTTTTACGGTCACCGCGTGGGCGACGTCTACCTGCAGCAGGTGGCGGAACGGCTCTCGGAAAAGCTGCGCGGGATGGATACGCTGGCGCGGGTGGGCGGCGACGAATTCATCGCGCTCATCCCCGTGGTCCGCAATCGGGCCGAGGTCGAGGAGATCATCCAGCGCCTCGCGCACTGCTTTGACGCGCCCTTCCGCATCGACGACTACACGATTCGCGGATCGGCCAGTGTCGGCATCGCCGTGTATCCCGACGATGGCGCGACGAAGGATGAACTGAAGCGTGTGGCCGACGCCGCTATGTACGCCAACAAGCCCCAAGCGACGGTGTACGGGTCGTTCGTTTCTGGAAACCGGAACTTAAGGGAGCAGCCAGGCCCTGTGGCAAACCGTGACCTGTAACCTGCTAGACGCCGAGCCACCTGAGCAGCAACTCCGGCGCACAACCAAGCAGGACGACCAGGGCGGCGAGCACCCAGATGGTCACGCGCGTTACCAGTGACACCCGCAACGGTCCCGCCGACGCGCCCTCCGCGACGTAAACCTGCTTGAGCACCTTCAGGTAGTAGTAGAGCGAGACTGCGCTCATCGCAACGGCCAGCAGCACCAGCCATAGCAGGCCGAGATGCGGCTCCGCATCGACGGCCGCCGAAAAAATGTAGAACTTACCGAAGAACCCGGACAGCGGCGGGATCCCGGCCAGCGACAGCACGAAAATCAGCAGGCACAGCGACAATCCAGGCGCGCGCTTATTCAGGCCGGCGAGGTCGTTGATTTTGTCGATGCCCTCGGCTTCCAGCGTGCCCAGCACGCCAAACGCGCCCAGCGATGCCAACGCGTAGGTGATGACGTAGTAGATCAGGGCCCGTTCGCCCATCGGCGAGTGCGCGATCAGCCCCAGCAGCATGTAGCCCGCATGCCCAATCGCCGAATACGCGAGCAGCCGCCGCACGCTGGTCTGCGCGATCGCTGCGAGATTGCCGACGATCATCGACAGCGCCGCGATGGCGCAGAGCACGGGCACCCATCCCGGCGCGTAGCCGCGATACACTCCGCTGCCGGTGGCCGTGGCCAGTCCGACGGTGACAACCTGGGCAAAGATGAAGAAGCTGGCGACCTTCGAACTCGACGCGATGAACCCCGCGCTCACCGTCGGCGCGCCCTGGTACGCATCCGGAGCCCAGAGGTGGAACGGCGCGGCAGCCACCTTAAACCCGAACCCGATGGCCACCATGATGATCGCGATGAGGACCAGCGGATCGAGGGAAGGCCCGCTGATCGCGGCGGCAATTTGCGGCAGCTGGATCGAGCCCGAAACGCCGTACAACAGGCTCATGCCGAACAGGAGAAACCCTGCCGACATGCCGCCGAAGAGAAAGTACTTCAGACCCGCTTCGGCCGATTGGCGGCTCTGCTTGTCGAAGCCGGTGAGGATGTAGAGCGACAGGCTCAGAAATTCCAGCGCTACAAAGATGAGCAGAAGGTTCTGCGTGGCGACCAGGAACATCATCGCNNGTCCCGTGCATCAGCATCCAGATCGCCAGCAGCGATCCGATGCAGGCAATCAGCGCGCCCACGCCCAACCGCCGTCCGACCGGGGCTCGGCGCAACACGGACAAATCCACCGCCAGCAGAACGAGGCCTGTCACTGCCACCACGATCTCAGGCAACGTGGCGCGGAGCAGGTCGGCGTAGCTGACAGGGTTCATCGCCACGCCCCCTGCCGCAGGCCTTCAAACAGCGGCGAATTGAGTGCCGGGAGAATCAGGTCGGTGAGAATGCGCGGATAGAGACCGACAACCAGCGTGCTCGCCAGCAACAGCAGAGCCCCGAGCTTTTCAGGGAACGTGATCGGTGGCAGGGCATGTTCGACCGCGCCCGGCGTCGGCTCGCCGTAGAAGGCCTTCGTGAGCGCGCGCCAGGTGAAGGCAATGCCCACCAGAATCCCGATGCCGGCGATCACGATCATCCATGAGAACGAACGCCAGGTCCCCACAAGCACCTGGAACTCCGCGATGAACCCGCTGAATCCCGGCAGGCCGATGGAGGCCATGCCCGCCAGAATGAAGGTCACGGCCGCGAAGGGAATGGCGTGTCCCAGCTGCATCGGTCCCAGTTCGTTCAGATCGCGCGTGTGCGTGCGGTCGTAGGCCATGCGCCCCACGACCGCGAAGAGCAGTCCCGCGATCACGCCGTGGGAGAACATCTGCAGCACGGCGCCGTCCAGGCCAATCTGCGTGAGCGTCATCAGGCCCAGGAGCACGAATCCCATGTGGCTGACGCTGGAATAGCCGATGACAAATTTGAAGTCGCGCTGCACCAGGGCAACGCTCGCGCCGTAGACAATGCCGATCACCGCCAGAAGCGCGAAGACCTCGCGCCAGGAGCCCAGCCCAAGCACATGGAATCCCCAGGGATTCATCCCGGCGGGGAAGAGCATCATCGCTACGCGCAGGCATCCGTAAGCGCCCAGCTTCATGACGACGCCGGCCAATAGCATCGACGCTGCGGTCGGAGCGGCGGCGTGTCCGGTGGGCGCCCACGTGTGGAACGGCCACATGCCGGCCAGCACGGCGAATCCAACGAAGACCAGCGGAAAGAGTGCCATCTGCAGAGGCGTTGAGAGGTGCGCCGCCGCCAGCACGTCGAAGCTCATGCTGTGCGCGCCCGCCGCCACCCAGGTCGCCACCATGCCGGCGAGCACCAGTGCGCTGCCGCCAAACGAGTAGAGGGCCAGCTTCATCGCCGCGTATTCGCGCTGCGATCCGGCCTCCTCGCCCGTCGCGCCCGCCTTCGCCGATCCCCAGATCGCGATCAGAAAATACTTTGGGATGATTGCGATTTCGTAGAAGACGAACAGCAGAAAGAGATCGAAGCTCAGAAAGACGCCGTAGACGCCGCCGATGAGCACCAGGTAGAAAGCGAAGAACTCCTGCGTGCGCTTCTCGATGTTCCAGGAGAAGAGAATCCCCGCGGTTGCGGCCAGTCCAGTCAGCAGAACCAGCGTGAGGCTGATGCCGTCGGCCGCCAGGTGGTATTCAAGGCCCAGCTGCGGAACCCAGGCGATGCGCGTGATCGTGAGCAGCTCGCCCGGTTGCCAGGCGTGCAGCGTCACGAGTCCGATGCCCAGGCCGGCAAGCGCCGTGAGCAGCGCGACCGCACGCGCCAGCCCTTTCGAGGGGCTCAGCCGCGCCAGCAGTGCGCCGAGGAACGAGATGTAAATCGTCCACGCGAGCATCAGAACCTCATCCCCGTTACCCACTGCATCACCGTGCTATGCATCACGCCGGTGATCAGCTGCGGATAGAGCCCGAGCAGGAGCATCAGGGCGATCACGGGCGCCAGCGCCCAGCGTTCCGTTGTCGTCAGGTCGGGCATCGCGCTCCACTTCGGATTCACCGGGCCAGAGAAGACTTTCTGGATCACCGTGAGCAGAAAGACCGCCGTCATCAGCAGGCCGAGCACCGCGATCGACGAAGCCCGTGGCGCAAGCGGAAACGCGCCCTTGAAAATCAGGAACTCAGCCGGGAAGCCGTTCAGGCCAGGCAAGCCGAGCGACGCGAAGATCGCAATTCCCATGAGCCCGGAGAACACCGGCACCACGCGCCGCAGTCCGCCAAAGTCCTCGATCCCTCGCAGACCGCCGCTGCGACGCTCCAGCAGTGCGATGAACCAGAACAGCGCTGCCGCCGTGATCCCGTGGCTGAAGATCTGCAGCAGGACGCCGGTCAGTGCCGCGGCTTTCTCGGTCGCCATCGCCGGATCGGTCCCGGTGAACTGCGCGGCCACGCACACGCCCAGCACGCAGTATCCCAGGTGATTGATGGACGAATAGGCGAAGGTCCGCTTCAGATCCTTCTGAGCCCAGGCCGCAAAGGCAGGCAGGACAATCGACGCGACGGCCATCCACAGCAGCGGCTTCATCGCGTGCTGCATCTGCTCGGGGAAGATCGGCAGCAGGATGCGCAGGAAGCCGTACACGCCCATCTTGGACATGGCGCCGGTCAGCACCATCGTGGTCTCGCTGGAGGCTTCGGCGTAGGTCGAGGGCAGCCAGGTATGGAACGGCACGACGGCCGTTTTCACCGCGAAGCCCAGGAACACGGCCCAGAACAGCAGCATCGAAAGATGCTCCGGGCTCCCGCTCCAGTGGAGATTCTGCGCCAGGGCGGTGGTCAGCTGGCCGGATTGCCCCAGCTGCGCGAGCTGCACAAAGTCAAACTGGCTGGTGGCGAGGAAGATTGCCAGAAACGCCAGCAGCAGCGCCACGCTGCCGGCCATGGTGTAGAGGAAAAACTGCGCCGCGGCCTTCGCGCGTCCTTTGCCGCCCCAGATGCGCACCAGGAAAAACGCCGGGATCAGGCTCAGCTCCCAGAAGATGAACCAGTGGACGAAATTCAGCGCCGTGAACGTGCCAAACAGGCCAGCCTCGAGGAACAGCACCAGCGCGCAGTACACCGGTCCATGCTTCTCGTTGTTCCAGGAAGCAATTAACGACATCAGCACGACCAGCGCGCTCAGCACCAGCATTAGCGCGCCCAGCCCGTCGATGCCCACGTGATAGGCGATGCCCAGCGCCGGCACCCACGCGCGCATCTCCTCAAACTGCATGCCGGGATTCGCCGGAGACAGTCCCCACCAAAGCAATCCCGCCATCGCCAGCCCGCCCACGGCGAACGTGATCGCGATCAGGCGCGCGATGTCGCCCAGTTTGGCCGTAGCCAGAACGATCAGGCCTCCAACCATTGGCAGCAGCGTGAGCAGCGTGATCATCCGCGATGCCCCCACAGCAGCCACAGCGCCAGCACCACCAGCGCCGCTGCGATCACACTCAGGTAGGTCTGCACGCGCCCGTTCTGCAGCCGCGACAGCAGCCGCCCACCGCGCGACACTTCGCGGCACCCTTCGTCGAAGCCGCCGTTGACGACGAACCGGTCGACGCCCGCGTCGAGCCAGCTGACACCGGTGACCGTCCACGCCAACAGGCGTACCAGGCCGCCGAAGATCCAGCGATCGAGCCACGAGGCGAACGCCGCACAAAAGCGCGTCAGAGCAATCACCGTCACGCCGTAGAATTCATCGACGTAGAGGCGGTTGCCCAGCGCATGAAACACCGGCGGCGCCAGGCTTTCCAGCGCGTCCTCGTCGGTCGCGTTCACGATGGGCTTCCGGCCGTAGAACCACCACCCGAGCAGTAGCCCCGCAAACACAATCAACGACGAGACCACCATCGTCGAGACCAGGCCCGGCTCGGAGAATCCTGCCCAGTCCCACGCTACGCCGCGGCCGTTGAGAAAATTCTGGAACCACGGCCAGGCCGGCGTTCCCACAAATCCCAGGAACACGGCAAACACCGCCAGGATCGCCAGCGGCCCCGTCATCACGCTGGGGCTTTCGTGCGGATCTTCGACAGCGCAAACTTCGCCGGGCCGCGGCGACACAGCCGGTTCCACTCCATGCCCCGCCCCATGGGCCGCCACAGCAGCCGGCGTCACCGTTGCCGCCGGCGTGCGCTTCTGCCCAAAGAAGACGTAATACATCTGCCGCGTCATGTAGAACGCGGTAAGCAGTGCGCCGATCGCGCCCAGATAGAACGGCCCCATCGACACATCCCACCCGCGCGCTGCGTGCAGAATCGCGTCCTTGCTCCAAAAGCCGGCAAACAGCGGAAATCCGCACAGCGCCAGCATGCCGGCTGAGTACGTCGCGAACGTCACGGGCAGGAACTTGCGCAGTCCGCCCATGTTGCGGATGTCCTGCTCTTCGGTGCAGCCGTGGATCACCGAGCCCGCGCCGAGGAAAAGGAGCGCCTTGAAGAACGCATGCGTGATGAGGTGGAACATGCCCACCGCGACGCCGCCCACACCCAGGCCGAGCATCATGTAGCCGAGCTGCGAGACCGTGGAGTAGGCCAGGATCCTCTTGATATCGTTCTGCGCGACTGCAATGCAGGCCGCGAAGAGCGCCGTGATAGCGCCCACCCATGCCACGACCTCGAGTGCGCTCCCGCTCATCAGCGGATACACGCGCGCTACGAGATACACGCCCGCTGCCACCATGGTCGCCGCGTGGATCAGCGCGCTCACCGGTGTGGGGCCTTCCATCGCATCGGGCAGCCACACATGCAGCGGCACCTGGCCGGACTTTCCAACCGCGCCACAGAAGATCAGCAACCCAATCGCCGTTGAAACGGCCATGCCGGCGACGGTCGCGTGCGTCGCCATAGCCGTCACCGCGCGCTGTTCGAGACAGCCGTTTCCGTAGCCGTAGAAGATCAGCGTTCCGCTCTGCGAGTAGAGCCATACCATCCCGATCAGCAGGCCCAGATCGCCAACACGCGTGGTGATGAATGCCTTCTTCGCCGCCGCAGCCGCAGCCGGACGATGGAACCAGAATCCGATCAGCAGGTACGAGGTCAGCCCGACGACTTCCCAGCACATGAAGAGCAGCAGCAGGCTGTTGGCGATGACCACGCCCAGCATCGCGCCCGCAAACAGCGAGAGAAAGCAGAAGAAACGGGCGAAGTTGTCGTCGTGCGCCATGTAACCGAGGCTGTAAATGAAGATCAGCAGGCCCACGAAGCTGACCATGACGAGCATGACGGCAGCCAGCGGATCGAGCAGCCACCCGAGCTGCACCCACTGATCGCCGAACTGCATCCAGTCGACAATCTTCACCTGCAGCGCCGGATGCGCCAGCGCCTCGGCGAAGGCCTTCAACGAGAGCAGCAGCGAAATCGTCATCGAACCGATGGCCAGCCCTGCCGACAGTCCGCGCTCCCGCCGCTTGAGCAGCGCGGAAATGCCCGCCGCCACCATCGGCAGTACAGGGATCAGCCACAAGTTCTGCAGGATCCAGGGCGTCATCCCTTCATCTCCGTAATCTCGCTCACGTCGCTGGTGCGCGCGTGACGATAGATGGCCAGGATCAGCGCAAGTCCCACAGCGGCTTCGGCTGCCGCTACGGCGATCGAGAAGATGACGAACATGAACCCGGTCAGGAATTCAGGATGGGGACCGAAGCGCCAGAAGGCGATGAAGTTCAGATTTGCGGCATTCAGCATCAGCTCGATGCCGGCCAGCACCAGGATCGCGTTGCGGCGCGTCAATGCGCCGGCCAGTCCGACCGAGAAGAGCAGGGAAGAGACGAGCAAACAACCAGCGAGCGGAGTCATCAGGCGCGCAACTCCGGATTCCGCGGCGCCTGCGTTTCCGCCGGTTCGCTGCCGCTCGTCGGGCGCACCGCCAGGATCACCGCGCCAATCATCGCCGCGGTCAGCATCAGCGCGATCACTTCCAGCGGCAGCACGTAACGCTGCATCAGAGCGAACCCGATCTCCCGCATGGATGTTTGGGGAGCAGCAACGCTCGCCGCAGAGTGAGCCGCGCCGCTACTCACGACCGCCCAGGCAAGCACGGCGAAGACCGCCAGCGCCAGCAAGGCCCCGGCGATTCCCGCGGGGGAAAACACCTTCTGCAACTCCGTCTCGCTGCTATGCGTGAGCAAAATGGCAAAGACGATCAGGATAGCGATGGCGCCCACGTAGACGAGCAACTGCGCGAGCCCGGCGAATTCCGCGCCTAAGTTGACATACAAGGCCGCCAGTCCGGCAAAGGAAACCGCCAGGGCCAGAGCGCAGTGCACCAGACGCCGGAGCGTCATGGCGGCCACACCTCCGGCCAGCGTCAAAATCGCGAGAATCAGGAAAGAAACCGTCATGCCCATGCTTACAAGGTCTCGGCGCGAAGTCTTTGCACCGAGGTTGCGATCCGACTCGCGACGACGTCCGTCGCGCCGGGCCTCTTCAACAATTTCACAGCAGCACCCGCGCGACTGTGACTCATATCACCAGCCGGCTCGACCGCTCCGCGCCTATATTACTCCGCGAAGCGATAGGTTCTCTTCTCCATGCTGTGGCCGCGCTCCAGTTTGCGCGCCAGCAATATATAAGGAGCAAAAATGACCAGTGCACAGACCAGCCAGCGTATCACACCGCCCAGCGGCCTCGGCCCTACCACTGCGGGCGAAAGAAAGCGCCAGATGCCCGCCGAAAGAATGACGATCAGGGTCATCGGCAGCATGAATTTCCACGCGAAGTTCATCAGCTGATCCATGCGCAACCGGGGCATCGTTCCGCGCACCCAGATGAACCCGAAGATCATCGCCAGCAGCTTGCCGAAGAACCACAACCAGGAGGGAATCCACGCCAGGAAGCTCACCGGCGACGACCAGCCGCCCAGAAACAGCGTGATCGCCAGCCCGCTTACCGCGAACATTTCGATGTATTCGGCCAGGAAGAACAGCGCGAACTTGAAACCGGAATACTCGATGAAGTATCCGGCGATGATCTCCGACTCGCCCTCCGGCAAATCGAACGGGCTGCGATTCGTCTCGGCGGTCGCCGCGATCATGAAGAGAATGAAACCCGCCAGTCCCCAGGGGGTGATGACGTTCCAGTGCGCAATCCCGGCGGTGTACCGCGCCTGCTCTTCGACAATCTTCACCGTCGACAGCGTGCCCGCTATCATGATCACGGCCACCGAAGACAGAATCAGCGGAATCTCGTAGCTGATCATCTGCGCAATGGCGCGCATCGCGCCGAGCAGCGAATATTTGTTGTGGCTCGACCAGCCCGCCATGAACACGGCCAGCTCTGTCGCCGCGCCTACCGCGAAAAAGTACAGCACCCCGGTGTCGAGGTCGACGGCGATCATGTTGCGCCCCACGGGCAGCACCGCATAGCTCAGGAACACAACGCCCACCAGCACCAGCGGGGCCAGGTAGTGCACCACGTGATCGGCGCGGTGCGGCACAACATCTTCCTTGGTCAGCGATTTCACCGCGTCCGCCAGAGGCTGGAAGGTGCCCCACGGACCCACGCGGTTCGGACCGTAGCGATTCTGCATCCGCCCCAGCCCTTTCCTTTCGAAGACCGTCGTCAGCGCAAACAGCGCCGCGAAAACGACAATGATCATCGCCACCGCAATCACAATCGAAGCCAGCGTCTGGAATGGGGCCGGTACGTGCCCAACGATCCAGTGATCGAGCGCGACAAAAACCTGATCGGCCGATCGTGCTGAGATCATTGCGGTGACCCCTTTGTCTCGGCCAGTTTTGCGGGAGCCGCGGCGCCGTTGCCGGATGCTTCGCCAACTGGCGGAGTCGCGGCTGCTGCCGCAGCCTTCGCCTTTGCCGCCGCTTCTGCCGCTGCGGCTTTGGCCTTCGCCTCTTCCGCTTCTTTTGCGCGGCGCTCGTCGGTTTCCGCGGCTTCCAGCGGGTGAATCTTCTGGTAGTACTCGTTCGGTTTGGACAGCTCTTTCTTCGTGTAGAGCAGCTTCCGGAACCGGTTGTCCGTGCTCAGCTCAAACACCTTGTCCATCCGGATCGCGTCGAAGGGGCAGACTTCCACGCAGATCTGGCAGCTCATGCACACCGATACGTCAATGTCGAACACCGCCGGGTAGACCTGCATCTTGCCGACAAAATCCGGCTTCTTGTCCTTGCTCTTCTCGATGTGGATGCAGCGCGGCGGGCACTCCTTCTCGCAAATCTGGCACGCCACGCAGCGCAGCCCCGCGTCCGGATCCTTCCCGTCGTACAGCAGAAACGGAAACACCCGCGATGCTTCCGGAAGCGGCAGCCGCTCCTCCGGATACTGCACCGTGGTCAGCCGATCCTTCTCCACATAGCTACCGAAGAAGTTCCGCGCCGTCTCGACTAATCCCTGAATAATTCCTTCACCCAGCATGCAAATTCCTAAACTCTAAACTCTGATCCCTAAACTCTTCGTCACCGATCCACTTCTCCCAGTACAATATCCACGCTGCCCAAAATAATCACCACGTCCGCGATGTTGTGCCCGAGGCACATGTCCTCGAGAATCGTCAGGTTGATCATGCAGGGCGGCCGCACGCGGTACCGGTACGGGTTCCCCGTTCCATCGCTGATGAGGAAAAATCCCAGCTCGCCCTTCGGCGACTCGATGCGCCCATACGCCTCGCCCGCCTTCGGCCGCAATCCCCGCAGTCGGACCTTCGGGTCCATCACCGGACCTTCCGGAATATCCTTGAGCGCCTGCTCCAGGATCTTCACCGTCTCCCGCATTTCGAGAAGCCGCATCATGTAGCGGTCGTAAACATCGCCATGCTCGCCCAGCGGCACCTTGAAGCTGAACCGGTCGTAGACCCCGTAGTGATCCACCTTGCGGATGTCGTAGTTCACTCCGCTGGCGCGCAGCATCGGCCCGGTTACGCTGGCGTTGATGGCCAGCTCCCGCGGCAGCACGCCTGTGCCCTGGGTGCGCGCCATCAGAATCTCGTTGGCCCGCAGCAGCGCCTCAAACTCATCCACGAACCCCGGCAGCAGCGCGATCAGCGCACGCACCTCGTCCAGCCACTCCTTCGTCGCGTCTACGCGCAGTCCGCCGAAGCGCATGTAGTTGCACATCATCCGCGCGCCGCTGAGCGACTCAAACAGATCGAGAATTTTTTCCCGCTCGCGGAAGGCATACATCAACGGAGTGCCGCTCGCGCCCATATCCTGCAGCAGGAACCCGATCAGCCCCGCGTGATTCTGGAACCGCGTCAGCTCCGCCACGATGACCCGCAGATACTCGGCACGCTCCGGCACCTGCAGGCCGGCCAGCTTCTCCACCGCCAGCACGTAGCCCCAGTTGTTCGTCATCGAGCACAGATAGTCGAGGCGGTCGGTGTAGGGAATCGCTGCCAGATAGGCGCCGTGCTCGGCAATCTTTTCGTGGTTCCGGTGCAGATACCCGAACACCGGCTTCAGCTTCATCACGCGCTCGCCTTCGAGCTTCACATCCATGCGGAAGACGCCGTGCGTCGACGGGTGGTGCGGCCCCATCGACACTTCCATGATTTCGCCCTCTTCCGGCTCGTAGACCGGCCGGTCCAGCAGTGCGTCTCTCACGAATGCACCTCGATGACCGGAATCTCATCCGCTGGCGGAACATAGTCCTTCCGCATCGGGTAATCCTTGAACCCGTCCCACATCAGAATCCGGCGCAGGTCCGGGTGCCCGTCGAAGACGATGCCGTACAGGTCGAAGGCCTCGCGCTCCTGGAATTCCGCGCCGCGCCACACCGGCGTCAGCGACGGCACGTGCGTGTCGTCGGTGCGGTTTCCCGTCCGCAGCCGCAGCACCACCTGCCCATGCTTCTTCTCCATCGAGAACAGGTGATAGACAGCTTCCAGATACCCCGGCACCTTCGTCTTCCGAACCTCGTCGACTTCCTGCTCGGACTCCGTGCCGTCGGCGGCCTTCACGAACTTCCTGACCTTGACCTTCTCCGACGTCTCGGTGTCGGGCCAGTCCACGCCCGTCACCAGCGTGCAATAGTCCAGCCGCCATTCGCTGTGATCCCGCAGGAGCTCGGCCACCGCTCGCGCATGCGCGGGATCCAGCAGCAACGAGTGCTGCGCCGAGGGGCTTCCATTCAGGATGACCGTCACCGACGCGCCGGGCACGCCGGCCTCAATCTGCGCTTTGATCTGCTCGACCGGCGGCAGCGCCATTACTGAATCACCTTGAGCGGATTCCCCGCGGCTTCGTGGAACACTTCGTTATTCTGCGGCGGCTCCAGCCCATGCTCGCCGAACGCCGGCACGGGGAACTCACTCGGCAGATCCTTATTCAGGTGCCGCGGACGCGCCGATCCGGCCAGCGCCTGCTCGTCGATCTTCTTCTGCAGCGTCATGAAGGCATGGATCAGCGCCTCCGGCCGCGGCGGGCAGCCGGGAATGTGTACATCCACCGGAATGTAGCGGTCGATCCCTTTCAGCACGTTGTAACCATCACGGAACGGTCCGCCGGAAATCGCACACGCACCCATCGCGATGACGTACTTCGGCTCCGGCATCTGGTTGTAGAGTCGCACGACCTGCGGCGCCATCTTTTTTGTAACCGTGCCCGACACAATAATCAGGTCCGCCTGCCGCGGCGACGGCCGAAACACCTCGGCTCCGAACCGCGCCAGATCGTAGCGTGCCATCGTCGTCGCGATCATCTCGATCGCGCAGCACGCCAGCCCAAACGTCAGCGGCCAAACGGAGTTCTTCCGCCCCCAGTTGTAGAGTTCCTCGAGCGTCGTCGTGAAGATCCCGTTCTTGCTCAGCTCGATCTTCAGCTCTTTCAGTTCATCCGCCATCCAACCTCTATTCCCTGCTGGCTATTGGCTACTCCCTGCTTCTTCACGCCCACGTCAGCACGTTCTTCCCATACGCCCAGACCAGCCCTTCGACCAGCAGCAGCAGGAACACCAGCATGGCCAGGCACGCGCCCAGGGACAGTCCTGTAAACGCGACCGCAAAGGGCAGCAGAAACACCGCCTCTACGTCGAAAACCAGAAAAACGATTGCATAGATGTAGTAGGACGCGCCGAAACCGGTCCAGGAATCGCCCTTCGACTCCAGCCCGCACTCGTAGGTGGCATTCTTCTCCGCGCCCGGCTTGTTCGGCGAAAACACCCTTGCCCACAGCCACGCCAGCGCCAGCGGCGTAAATCCAAACGCCACAGCGCCCACCAGGAGCCCGACGATCGTCAGCCAGGGATGCTCAGCATGTCCCATCATCAACAATCCACTCTCCGGCCTGCAGCCGTGACTCCTGCGAGCCTACGCGCCGCCACCCACGATCCTCCGTGATACGAATCACATCTCGGCCCTGGTCCGGCTGTTGCCATTCGGCTGTGTCTGTTCGCTTTTGGCTCGCGCTTCGCTGCCATTCGCTGCAACATTCCATCCTCGCACAGTCGTGTGCGTTGCCGCAGCCCTCAGACGCATCACCGCAACCCCAACCCTCGTCAGACTCGCTTTCCGCTCGGGTTACCGCTCGCCGTTGGCTCGCTTTCCGCTACAGGCCATCGGCTACAGGCTACCGCCTGCTTTTGACACTTGTGTTCCCTGTCACAGCCGACCCACTCGCCCGCAGCGCAGACTTTTATGTTGTGGCTTTTAACGATTTTGCACTCCCAACCCTGAACCCCAGCCAAGGAGAATCATGAGTACCCCTCAGAAAACTGCGATTTTCGACGGTAACGAAGCCGCCGCGTCCGTCGCCTACCGCTTCTCCGAAGTCGTTGCTATTTATCCGATTACGCCCTCTTCTCCTATGGCCGAATTCGCCGACCAGTGGGCCGCCGACGGCCAGCGCAACATCTTCGGCTCGGTCCCGGTTGTCGCTGAAATGCAGAGTGAAGGCGGCGCCGCCGGCGCCATGCACGGAGCCCTCCAGGGCGGGGCCTTCGCCACCACCTTCACGGCCTCCCAGGGCCTGCTGCTCATGATCCCCAATATGTACAAGATCGCCGGAGAACTGACCCCGACGGTCATGCATGTGACNNAACTCCGTCCAGGAAGCCGCCGACCTTGCCACCGTCGCGCACCTGGCCACGCTGGAAGCCCGCATCCCCTTCATGCACTTCTTCGACGGCTTCCGCACCTCGCACGAAATCAACAAAGTCCTTCCCATTTCCGACGACACCATCCGCGCCCTGCTCGACGAGAAGGCCATTCGCGCTCATCGCGAGCGCGCGCTTTCGCCGGACCGCCCCGTCCTTCGCGGTTCCGCGCAGAACCCCGACGTCTTCTTCCAGGCCCGCGAAGCCTGCAATCCTTATTACCTGGCCTGCCCGGTCATCGTGCAGGACGTAATGGACCGCTTCGCCCGCCAAACCGGCCGCGAATACCACCTCTTCGACTACTACGGAGCCCCGGACGCGGACCGCGTCATCATTCTCATGGGCTCTGCCTCCGGCGCCACCGAGGAGGCCATCGACGCACTCAACGCACAGGGCGAGAAGCTCGGACTCCTCAAAGTCCGCCTCTATCGCCCCTTCGCTGCTGAGGCCTTCCTCACAGCCCTCCCCGAAACCGTTCGCAAGATCGCCGTTCTCGACNNTCCTCCAAAGAATTCACGCCGGCCATGGCCAAGGGCATCTTCGACGAGATGGCGAAGCCGCACCCGAAGAACCACTTCACCATCGGCATCGATGACGACGTCACGCACACCAGCATCCACTGGGACGAGAACTTCTCCACCGAGAGCCCCAAAACCGTCCGCGCCCTCTTCTACGGCCTCGGCTCCGACGGCACCGTGGGCGCCAACAAGAACTCCGTCAAGATCATTGGCTCCGAGACCCCGAACTATGCGCAGGGCTACTTCGTCTACG
>PMAM01000267.1 GCA_003152595.1 Acidobacterium sp. | reverse complement strand
GGCGGCGGCATCCCCAACGGTAAAAAACTCAAAGCCGTCGTTCCCGGCGGAGCCTCCACGCCCGCCCTCACGGCCGACGAAATCGACATCGGCATGGACTTCGACCAGGTCGGCAAAGCCGGCTCCATGCTCGGCTCGGGCGGCGTTGTTGTGCTCGACGAAACCACCTGCATGGTCGAATTCGCCCTCCGCACCATGAAGTTCTATGCGCACGAGAGCTGCGGCTGGTGCATCCCGTGCCGCGAGGGCACCGATTGGCTGAAAAAGTCGCTCACGCGCCTCCACGAGGGAGGCGCCGCCGACAAGGACATCGACAACATCCGCTATCTCGCCGAGAACATGCTGGGCCGCACCTTCTGCCCGTTCGGCGACGCGGCCGCGATGCCCACCATCGCCTTCGTGCAGAAGTTTCGCAAGGAGTTTGAGGATCACCTGGACGGCAAAGGCTGTCCTTATCGGCATACACATCAGGAAGAACTGGTTGTTGTGTGAACTATCGCGATTTTATTCGTATGATCGAAGAAGACGGTTGGGCCCAAGTAAGAACCAACGGCAGTCACAGGCATTTCGCCATCCCGTTAAACCTGGAACTGTAACTGTCGCCGGGCAGGGGAACGACGACATACCGAAGGGCACACTCAACAGCATGCTCAAACAAGCCGGACTGAAGCAACGGAGCCAGCAATGAGATACACAGTGATCTACGAGAAGTCGGCCACCGGATTTGGTGCATACGTGCCTGACCTCCCGGGATTAGGAGTCGTTGCCGGAACGCTCGACGAAACAAAGAAGCTGATCCGCGAAGGCATCGAAGCCCACATTAAGGTCATGCGTGAGTATGGCGACCCGGTGCCAGAACCTACCTCTACCGCCGAAGTGGTTGATGTTGCGATCTCGGCCTGAAGATATAGTCGAGCGGCTCCGCTCATCGTGCCGCAGCTTGTAGCGGCCTAAGGAATTCATGGCTGACGTTACCTTTACCGTCGACGGCAAGAAGCTCACCGCGCCCGCGGGCACGCTGCTCATTGAAGTCTGCCGCGCGCACGGCATCGAGATTCCCGCCTTCTGCTACTACCCCGGCCTCTCGCTCCAGGCCGCGTGCCGGATGTGTGTCGTCCGCCTCGAAAAAGTTCCCAAGCTCCAGACCGCCTGCACCACCCCTGTCGCCGAGGGCATGGTCGTCACGACGGAAAGCCCCGAGATCGCCCAGGCTCGCAAAGCCACCATCGAACTGCTGCTCGGCAACCACCCCCTCGACTGCCCCGTCTGCGATGCCGGCGGCGAGTGCGAGCTGCAGGACATGACCTTCAAATACGGTCCCGGTGAATCCAAATTCGTCGAGATCAAGCAGCATCGCGAAGAACAGCAGTGGTCGCCCGTCGTCTTCTTCGACCGCCCCCGCTGCATTCTCTGCTACCGCTGTGTCCGCGTCTGCGGCGAAGGGATGGATGTCTGGGCCCTCGGCATCCAGAATCGCGGCGCGGGATCCGTCATCGCGCCCAACAAACAGGATCACCTGGAGTGCGAAGAGTGCGGCATGTGCATCGACATCTGCCCTGTTGGCGCGCTCACTTCCGGCGCTTATCGCTATAAGACGCGGCCCTGGGAGATGTCCCACGTCGGCACCGTCTGCACCCACTGCGGCGACGGCTGCAAGACCACCCTGGGGGTGCGCCGCTCCAACGACGGCATGGAGATCGTGCGCGGCGACAACCGCGACAAGTCCGGCATCAACGGCGACTTCTTATGTATCAAGGGCCGTTACGCATTCGACTTCGCGAATCGCGAGAACCGCCTCACGAAGCCGATGATCCGCAAGTCGAGCGGACGGCTGGAAGAAGTCACCTGGCAAGAGGCCATCGAGTTCGCCGGCAACAAGCTGTGCGAGATTCGCGACAGCAAAGGCGGCTCGGCGATCGGCGTTATCGGCTCCAATCGCACCACGAACGAAGAGTCCTACCTGCTGCAGAAGTTCGCCCGCACCATTCTTGGCACCAACAATATCGACCACCACCGTACAGCCGACTACCCGGCGTTTGCCTCTGCGCTTAACGGGAAAGCTGAAGCCTCGCTACGCGACATCGCCAGCGCCAAAACCATCCTGCTCCTGGGCAACGACCCCACGGAGCAGCATCCGGGCCTTGCGTGGCAGATTCGCACCAACGTCCGCCTGAACCAGGCGCGGCTCTACGTCGCGAATCACATCCCCATTAAGCTTCGCCGCCAGGCCAGCGCCTTCCTTGAAATCCCCGAAGACGGCTACGCCGGCCTGATCGCCTGGCTGAATGGCACCAGCGCTCCTCTTGACGACGACAAGAATGCTGTCGCCTTCCGCGACGCGCTCCGCAAGGAAGAATCTCTCGTCATCGTCTTCGGTTCCGAGTTCCGCGGGCGCGATCTGGAAGCTCTCGTCGCCTGGGGCGCGACCCTGCCCAACGTCAAATTCGCCTGCCTCGGTGACTACGCTAACTCGCGCGGCGCGGCCGACATGGGCCTCTATCCCGATCTGCTGCCCGGCTACGTCCCGGTTACCGCCGCGGCTCACTTCTCCGCCGAGTATCCGAGCCTGCCCAGGGCGCCTGGCCTCAACCTGGTCCAGATGTTTGACGCCGCCGAAGCCGGCTCGCTCAGCGCTCTATATATAGTTGGCGCAAATCCGGTCGCCCGCTACGCGCGCCACAGCGACGCCCTCCACAACACCTTCATCGTGGTGCAGGACATGTTCCTCACCGAGACCGCGCAGTTCGCCGATGTGATTCTGCCGGCCGCGAACCTGTACGAGAAGACAGGCACTGCGACCAACACCTTCGGCGACGTCCAGTTGGTGAAAAAAGCGGCCGACCGCGCCGGGGTCCGCACCGACTTCGAACTGATCGTTCGCATTGCCGCTGCCATGGGCGCCGACGTCAAAAAGCTTGTCCCCTTCGGCACGGGCACCGTTCGCGCCGACATGGGCCAGGCCCGTGGTGCGCAGTCCGGCGAAGCCGACCGTCACAGCGTCTGGCTCGCCGCTCATCATCTTGAGCCCAAACTGAGTCCTTTCGACCCCTTCGCCATCTTCGACGAGATCCAGCGTCTCGTCCCGTCCTACCACGTTCCGCGTCTCGATCTGCTCGCCGGCAACGATCAGCACGTCAAAGCAGCGCTCGTCCAGATCGAAGGCATCGCGGCGCGCCCCGATCTCGTCCTGCCCTCCAACGACACGCTCTTCACCTCCGGATCGCTCGGCTTCTACAGCAAGACCCTGCACTCTGTTCTCGAATCGCGCAAATCCGTCGAAACAGCAGCGGACTAAGAAAAGACCCAATGGACACAAGCCTGATTCCGTTTCTGCTGTTCAACCTCGCCAAGGTCATCGTGGTGGTGGTGATTTTCCTCATGGGCGTGGCCTATACGGTGCTGCTCGAGCGCAAGCTCGTCGGACGCATCCAGAATCGCTGGGGACCGAGCCGCGTTGGCCCGTTCGGCCTCCTCCAGCCCCTGGTCGATGGCGCCAAGCTCTTCCTGAAAGAAGATCTGATTCCCGAGGCGGTCTACCGTCCTCTGTACATCCTCGCGCCCATGATCGCGCTTTCGTGCGCGCTGCTGTCGATCTCCGTCATTCCCTTCGGCGCCGATATTCGCTGGCACGGCATGCAGTTCTTCCAGATCTCAGACAACAACATTGGCCTGCTGATCCTGCTCGGCATCACCTCGGTCGGTGTCTATGGCATCGC
>PMAM01000118.1 GCA_003152595.1 Acidobacterium sp. | reverse complement strand
AGGACCGAAGGCCGCTGGCAGCGCACCCACCGCTCATCGCAGTTGTCGAACTGCGGATTGTCGACCCGCTTGTGGATCATCGGGTCGTAGACCATGATCATCTGCCCGTCGACTTCGATGGAGTAGGGGATCCACACGTCGTCCTCGGCCAGCACCCGCGACATGGTCTCGGCGATGGCGGTCTTTCCCACGCCGGCGGGTCCGTGGACAAAGATCGAGGCCCCTGAATTGAGTCCTGTTCCGATTTGCCCGAGAACTTTGGGGTCGATGACCAGATCGCCGAAGGCGCGCTCCACGTCCGCCTTGCGCACCACCATCTTGCGCACGCTCTGCTTGCGCACCTGGGTGACGTAGCTTTGCAGCGACACTGGCGCCGCACCTGCATACTGGCTGAGAGAGATCAATTCCAGGCCGCGTTTGCGCCCCTGGTCGGTCAGCGCCACGGTGGCCAGGTTGGCNNTGCCGCGCCAGCTCCCGCGTGGACATGGTTCCTCCGATGTAGAGCGTCTTCAGTGCGAGGTCTTCCACGATCGATTGCCGCATTCCGAGCTCCGCCGCCGTACGCGGACGTTGTTCGGGTGGGAGGGACGAGCCCTCCTGGTCGGCGGCCTCCGCCGCCTCGACCGAAAAATCCCCGCCGCTTTCATGTAGGGCTAATTCGACGGCTTTCGCCGGAGCACGCAGGATGGTAGGCATCGCACCGTTGACAGGCGGCGGCGCAACGCCGTCATCCAAACCTCGGCCGCCCGATCGAATGAAATTGAGGCGCGATTCGATCGCTGTTTCCACAGGCTTCACAGATTCCTTCCCCTCATCTCTTCTTCGGCGCTTTCTCCACTGGCCATTAGAAGCGGTTTCCTGTCGAAACAGGATTGCTCTTTCGGGTAATTACCTTTTTGTTAAGGGGTCCCTCTTCTGTCACTTTCGGAAGCACGGCGCCACTGAATGGCTCACACGAATTACCGCAGTGCTGGCGCGACTCCCGGGCTCGCGTTCACTATTGCCTGTCTCGTACGGCGAGCGCAAAGCCGGGGTTGCTTTTCGCCACGTTGTAGACACCAAAATCGCAGCTGAACACCGTCCATGCCTCCGTTGTATCCGCCGCGTCGGTCGTCGAGGTCCAGTAGTAGACGTTGCCCATGAAGCTGGCGAAAATCGGCGACCGGTACAGCGCCGCATCGCTCTTCCACACATAGGTCGCGTTCATGAAGTCCGCTTCGTTGTTCACCATCCGGTCCTCGAGACTCTGCATCTCGTTGCGATTCGGCAGGCGCCAGTCTCCCGGCTTCGATCCGTCGGACAGCCCGCAGGTCCCGTTCCCCAGCGACTGCACCTGCGCCACAGCCTCCGCCCAGCCTGCCTCGATGCAGTTCGCCTGCTTCATCCACACGAGGCCGGTCATCGTGTCGGTCAGCGTGCCGTTGCCGTTATCGAGAAACCGCGGATACGTCAGCTCCACGCCGGCCTGGACGTCGCCATCGTCGCCCTTCACAACCTGGCTCGGCTCATCGTAGTAGCCCGTCGCTGCCAGATGCACGGCGCCGCCGGTGTCTGCTCCCCGCACCGCCCACACGGCGTTCGTTGCGCTCGTCTTGCTGTTCAGCTCGCCATCGTTGATATACCGCCCGTCGTCCATCCGGATCGCCCACGCGCTCGGTGACCCCAGCTGCCCGCCGAAGTAGCTCGTCGAGGACCAGTAGATGCCGGTGGAGACATGCAGGAACGGATTCCCCGGCGTGAGCGCCGGATGTGCTGCCGAGACGTCCACCAGGCTCTCCAGTTCGTTCAGATTCGGCAGCCGCCAGTCACCGGCTTTCGATCCATCGGCCAGTCCGCACTGGCCCGCCGCCAGCGCGCTCGTTTCCGCGATCGCCGTGGCCCAGCTGGCCGCCGGCAGGCAACCCGCGTCCTTGAGCCACACCAAACCTGTAACCGTGTCGGTTACACTTCCATCGCCGTTGCCGGTGAAGCGGGAAGTGCCCCACCCTGTTCCCTTGTGCAGCGTCCCATCGTCGCCCGTCGCGTAGCTGGCGGTCTGCCCGGTCGCTGCCAGTTGCACCCGCGGCGTGCTCCCGTCATATGCGGCAAAGTTCGCGCCGGTCAGCGGCGCGTGCGGCAAGGAAATGTAGTCGATGATCGTGAAGTAGATCCCGGCGTCGGTCATCCCATTGCCCTGGAACTGCCCCGTGAAGTCCCACCGCTTGACTATGGCCCCAGCGCCGACGCTGGGATAGAAGCCGTATGCTGTCTTCTCCGAACAGAGCTGATACTCCCCTGGCACATTTCCTGTCGCGGAAAGGCCGGAAAAACTGTAGTTCCCGTTCGCGTCCGTCGTTGCCGTCTGCACCACAACGTTGTTGTTTGCCAGGAACAACGTCACCGTCGCGCCGGCGAGAGGACTCCCGTTAAACGTCACCGTTCCCGTGATGCTGTTGTCCGGGATCGCTCCACTGTCCGTCTGGTTCACGACCGCGCCGCCCGCACTGGACCCAACCTTGCAGCCGCAGACCACGCACAGGATCACGATCGCCACGATCACCAGAGTCCACCGCATCGTGCCGCGCATGACACCCTTTCCCCGCCGAATGGATGGCCGGTCCCCGCGCCCTTGCCGCAGAATCTGGAACCACCGGAAGGATCATCGGCGATGGAGCCCGCGGCTTGAGCGAAATTGTTTGCTGCTCGCGAGCGGGCCTGTTCCAAACCGGTATACGTTCCCTGCGTTCCCGTTTCTGCATGAAGAGGCCCCTCCGTACCCTGTACCCTGTTACAGATGGATTCCCGCCTCATCGTCGCCCTCGACTTCCCCTGCGCCGCTCCCGCCCTTGCTCTCGCCGACCGTCTCCACGGACTTTGCCGCTGGTTCAAAGTTGGCCTCGAGCTTTACCTTGCTGAGGGAAACTCGATCGTCCACGAGCTGCGGAACCGCGGTTTCTCTGTCTTCCTCGACCTGAAGTTTCACGACATTCCGAACACGGTCGCGGGCGCGGTCCGCTCCGCGGCGGCAGCCGGCGCCGAGCTGCTCACCGTCCACGCCGCCGGCGGCCCGGCTATGCTCGCAGCCGCCGCTGAAGCCGCCGATGCGCTCCCCGACCCCCCGCGGATCCTCGCCGTGACGGTCCTTACTTCCATGGATCAGCTGCAGCTCTCCGCCATCGGCATCGACCACTCGCCCGAACAGCAGGTTCTGCGCCTCGCCGATACCGCGGCCGAAGCCGGCATCTCCGGCTTTGTCGCCAGCCCCGAAGAAGTTTCTGCTCTGCGGCAGCGTTTTCCCGAGGCGACGCTGGTCATTCCTGGCATCCGCCCGGCGGGGGCTGACGCCGGCGACCAGAAACGCATCGCCACGCCTTCGGCTGCGCTTGCGGCAGGGGCCAGCTACCTCGTGATTGGGCGGCCCATCACTCAGGCCTCCGACCCCGCCGCCGCAGCGCAATCGATCCTCGAAGAAATGCAGCACGCCACCGTATCCTCGTAGGCAGCGCGGTTTTGTCATCGCTGAACGCTGCGCGAAGACGCCGCGCCGAAGGCTCGTCGTGCACCCGAATGCGCACCAGCGCAACAACGCAAAATTGTGAAGAGGGCGAAGCAGGAGGGAAGAGCCCGGGCATCCGCCTTGCATGCCCGGAATCTCTCTATGGAGCGTCTTACTGTTTGTCGAACACCTGGGTGCCCGTTATCTTCTTGCCGTTCGCGTCGGTGGCGGTCGCGTGCAGCGTTCGCGTCTTACCGTCTGCAGACACCGTGATGTGTCCGGTCAGCACAACCTTGCCGTCCTTCATGTTCGAAAACGTGAGCGAAGCCCCGCTCTCTTTGTACGAACGCGTATCGGCCGACGAATCGCCGGTCAGCGGATAGGCCTTGCCGTCCCACTTCCCCAGCCACTCGGTATGCGTCGGCTTGCCGTCTTTATCCGTTCCATCCGTGGTCACTTTGATCTGATCCCCAGCTGCCTCGTAGACCACTGTCGTGTTCATTGGCAACCCTGCCGGAATTTTCGATTTGGCAGCGTTCAGTTTCCACGTGCCCATGTTGGGGTTATCGGCAAAGCACACAGCGGTTCCCACAAAACACAATGCCGCCGTCAGGATCAGGTTTCTTGCTCGCATTTGTCTCTCCTCGGGGGAGGCAGGCTGGACTATACGCCATTCGCGTCATCTCCCGCTCATCGACCGGCCACTGATGCCTCCGGACCGAGAATTTGGGATCGCCCGGGTGCTCGCGCTTTGCCGGGAGTTGGGCACAAAGGGTGGTAGGCCGAAAATCCGAGCCTTGGCCGTTTCCTGAGCGCTGATCGCTGAACGCTGATCGCTCGTTTTCCTGAACGCTGATCGCTCGTTTCCTGAGCGCTGAACGCTGCTCGTTTAAACTCCCACCACCACTCCCTGTCCCCCCACCAACACCCTCGACCAGCTCATCGTCGCCATCGACGACGCGGTCTCCGGCCCCGCCACCAAAGACCGCACCTGCATGAAGCAGCTCCTCCTTCCGAACGCGCGCCTCATCCCCGTGGGCGCCAACGGGCCGCATATTCTTACCCTCGATGACTGGATCGCCGCCGTCGCGAAAAACGGCGATGCGGTCGTGACCGAAAAGCAGATCAAATACCAAACGGAAGCCTTCGGGCACATCGCCCACCTCTGGAGCACCTACACCACAGCGTTGGCGGGCAAGCCCCTCGCGCGCGGCATCAACTCCATTCAGGCGGTGTACGACGGGCAGAGCTGGCACGTAATCGAGATTCTGTGGCAGGCTGAGAATGCGTCTGCTCCGATCCCGGCGCAGTATC
>PMAM01000262.1 GCA_003152595.1 Acidobacterium sp. | reverse complement strand
AGCTCCGGAAACGGACGCGGGGGTCGGCGCCAAATGAGGCAGGCCAAGCGCAGCATGCTGAATCCATGCCGCCGATAGTGACATGAGCACGAGGAGGATCAGAGCCATCAGGGCTCGCCGGCTCATCCAGACGCGAAACCGCCGGTCCTCCGGATAAAAGACTGAGCGATGAGCATCATCGAAACGAATCATGAATGATCTGCTCCGGGGAAATGGGGAAATCGAATCCGCCCGCTGAACCCAGTTTCATTTTCCAGCCGCGCGGGCTCAATGTGTTGCCCGTACTCTGCGGTAGTACGATTATTTCCGGACTCCACGAACGTGCTTTCGATGTCCCGTTCCGGGAGACACGCCGCTGCCGGGTGATTTCTATACCATGCGATACGACAGCTGACCCATGGCATGCAGCATGCGGCTCCCGTCACACTGTGCTGAGGGACAGTCCCTGCGAGAGTGCCAACATTGCCTCCGATTGGCGTCGGCCACTTCCATGAGGCAATTGGGGTACATGCAACTCACTCGGAATCCGCGCACTGCAGGGTCAGTTCGCTCCGGAGGATTCATGTCTCAGGTGAAGGTCACGGTAGATGGAAAGGAAATCCACGCCGCGGCAGGTTCGCTGCTGATCGACGTTTGTAAAAGTGCGGGCATCGAGATTCCCTCCTTCTGCTACTATCCGGGACTCTCATTGCAGGGTGCCTGCCGCATGTGTCTGGTGGAGATCGCCAGAGTGCCCAAGCTGCAGACGGCGTGCACGACCCCCGTGGCTGAAGGCATGGTGGTCACTACGGAGAGCCCGGTGGTGCGGCAGAGCCGCAAGGCGATGCTGGAGTTCGTGCTCCAGAATCATCCTCTGGATTGCCCGGTGTGCGACGCCGGTGGGCAATGCGAGCTCCAGGATGCAACATTCCGTTACGGAGCTGCCGAATCACGCCTGGTCGATATCAAGAACCACCGCGATGAGCAGCAGTGGTCTCCAATCGTCTTTTTCGACCGTCCCCGCTGCATCATGTGCTACCGGTGCGTTCGCGTGTGTGGCGAGGGAATGGATGTGTGGGCCCTGGGCATTGCCAATCGCAATTCTTCGCAGCTGATCGTTCCCAACAAGGATGACCATCTGGAATGCGAAGAGTGTGGCATGTGCATCGACATCTGCCCGGTGGGAGCGCTGACTTCGGGCCCCTATCGCTATAAGACCCGGCCCTGGGAGATGAAGCACGTTGGAACGGTCTGCACCCATTGCGGAGACGGATGCACGACGACGCTGGGAGTTCGGCCCGTCGATGGCCGCATGAGGATCATTCGCGGCACCAACCGTGACAAGAGCGGCATCAACGGCGATTTTCTTTGCATCAAGGGCCGCTACGCCTTCGACTTCGTCGATCATCTGCAACGCCTAACAACCCCTTTGGTGCGGGTCGACGGAGAACTGCGTCCGGCATCCTGGGATCAGGCGCTGGCTGAGGCGGCAAGGCTGCTGGAGGAAGCACGAAAGGGGTCCGGCGCGACCGGCGTGATCGGTTCGAATCTTTCCACCAACGAGGAGAATTACATTCTCCAGAAATTCGCCAGAACCGTACTCCACACCAACAACATCGATCATCGGCGGACCGCCGATTTCACCGCATTCTTCAGTGCTCTCGCGGAATTCGGAGGAGAAACCGCCAGCATGGCCGAGGTCGCTGCCGCGCCGGCGATTCTGCTCATCGGGAGCGATCCCACCTATCGGCACCCTTTGCTGGCGTGGCAGATCCGCCGTGCCGTTCGGCTGCATGGCGCGCGCCTACATATCGTTCATTCACGACGAATCAAACTTTGCCGGCAGGCCACTCAATTTATCGAAGTCCCAGCGGGCGGTGAAGCAGATTTTGTGCAGTTACTGCTGGCGGTACAGGAGAAAGGAGTCGATCCAGCCTCCGCACGGAATGGCGACCAGTTCGCGCAACTACTCGACAATCTGGGCCAGGTATCCGGCGTTGTGATCGTCTTTGGATCTGAGTTGACGGGGACGGAGATTCGCAGCCTGGTGAGGGTTGGGAGCCGCCTTAACCATGCCAGGTTCATCTGCCTGGGAGATGGGCCCAATTCCCGCGGAGCCGCCGACATGGGCGTTCTTCCGGATCGGCTTCCCGGATACGAAACCGATCGTGAAAGGTGGAGCAGTTTCTGGAAGGCATCGATTCCTGAATTGCCAGGCATGAATTTGCAACAGATGTTGCACGCGGCGGAAGCTGGTACCGTGTCGCTGCTCTATCTGGTAGGCGCCGATCCTGTAGGAGAGAGTCTCGTTGACGCCCGAGCACTGGGCAAAGCCCACCTGATCGTGAATGATCTGTTCCTTACCCGCACGGCGGCAGCCGCGGACGTTGTGTTTCCCACCGCATCGGTCTATGAAAAATCGGGGACGTTTACAAACACCTGCGGTGATCTGCAGGTGCTTCGCAAGGCCGCGGATATGCCGGGAGTACGATCCGATCTGGAAATCATCCTGCAAGTCGCACGCATGCTGAGTGCGGAGCTGACGGAATCCGGCAGAGGGCCACAGACTCGGGCGGAACTGGGCGAATCCCGAGGGGTGCAGTCGGGAGAGGTTGACCAGCATGCGGTATGGATGAGGGCACAGCGTACCAATCTCCGCGTCTCCAGCGACGATCCGGATGTGGTGCTGCGAGAAATTCAGCGAGCGTTGCCTGGCTACGAGGGAATCCCAGTCAACTTTCACAGGATCACCGCGTCGTCCGAGGGATCGTCTTTCGGGTCGAGTGAACCCGTCCAGCCCTATGACTACGATCTCTTCTCATCCCCCTTTTATGGGAGGTACTCGGCGACTCTGCACTCCGTTCTGGAACGCAGGCTTGTACTTGCAGGGGAACTGCCTCAGGAAGATCCGGAAGAGGACCGTGTCTGATGAGAGAGGCGCCCCAGGAAAGCAGGATCCAGGCTGAAATCGCCGGTGGGTCGGTCGTCTCGTCGCATGAGGTAGCACGCAAGGGACTGTACCTGCGGGGTTTCGAACTTGCGTGCCTGGACGGTTCGCTGGTTCGCCTCGCCGATTATCGTGACCGATCAGCTGTTGTTCTGGTTCTGAGTGACGAGCGTCCGGAAACCGAACGCCTGCTGAGGGAGGTGGCTCAGCACTACGAGGAGATCAGGGAAAAGGACGCCGAGATACTGGCAATCGTGCACGGTTCTCGCGAAGAGGCAGATGCACTCAAGCGTACCCTCCATCTCCCTTATCCAGTCTTGCTGGATGAAGATGGCGGACTGCATCATGAGTTGGGCGCAACAAGCGCACAGAATCGCGATGCAGCTGCAGTCTGCATCACCGATCGATTTGGCGAAATTTTCGCTCTGTTCAGGACCGCGGAAGGAGCGGGCCTTCCGGAACTCAGGGAGATTCTGCGGAATCTGGAATTCATCAGCTTTCAGTGTCCCGAATGCGAGCCACCGGAATGGCCCGCCTGACCCGATCGCCTGGAGTTCTCGCTCCATCCAGAAAGCCGACGCCGGGAAAGTCCATTCCAAGCGTGGAGCGGATGTCGAAAAGAATCCCACAGACTCGTCCGATCCTGACAGTGGGCCATTCGACGCGAACGATCGAGGAGTTCATTGCGCTCCTTGCGGCGCATGAGGTGAAACAGCTGGTTGACGTGCGAACGATTCCGCGCTCCCGACACAATCCGCAGTTCAACAGCGATCAACTGGCACCTTCACTCTCCGGAGCAGGAATTCGATACCTCCATATGGGTGAGTTGGGCGGACTGCGGCACGCCCAGCGAGATTCAATCAATGCCGCGTGGCGCAATCTCAGCTTCCGCGGATACGCCGACTATATGCAAACGCCCGAGTTCGAGAAGGCCCTCGACGAACTTATGCGGCTGGCGCAGAAACGACGAACAGCGATCATGTGCGCGGAAGCCGTTCCCTGGCGCTGTCATCGCTCGCTGATCGCCGATGCTCTTGTTGCTCGTGGCGTCGAGGTGCAGGAGATCACCAGCCAGACGAGGGTTCGACCTCACACTTTGACGCCGTGGGCGCGGGTCGAGCAGGGACGGATCACCTATCCCGCTGAGAATGCCAACGGCGCGATGGCAGGCCGGACAGGCTCCACCACCGCGCCGGGAAAAGGGCCCGCCGATAGGCTGCCGCGTTACTGGCCGGCACTCTGCTTTCCCGATGCCGAGGCGATCATCGGTCCCGGCCTCACGATGACGGTCCCCCTCATTCCGCTGCTTTCGTGCAGCACGCAAACATAGTGATAGGTTCCGGGCTTGTCGAATACGTGATAGAAGCTGGTCCCGGGCTGGACCAGTGGGGAGCCGAAGGGAATGCTCCCGGACGGAAAACTGACATCCACGCGGTTCAGCACTCTTTGCGGGTCATCCACCACGTTGTGGTAATATGCTGACCCGTTCTTCCAGACCACCTGTTCTCCGGCGGTGATGGTAATGGTCGGTGGGTCGAACGACATGGAGCCCATCGTCACTACGCCGCCAACTGGCGCGTCAGGAGGTGCCAGCGCCTTCTCAATATCGGCAACGGTCGTCTTTGATGAACAATTGTCAACGATTGACGCGACCGTATCGACCACATAGCTGGGGATATGCGGATCTTCTACCAAAACAACGCTGCCGAAATGGCCGGTTACGTGAACAAGGTGACCGGCGTTCTCAGAAAAGAGAAGCGGCTGCGCCTCGAGACGGTAAACCTTCTGCGAATGGAAGAGCTTCAGCATCATCCTGCCATCGTTCAGTTCCGTCATGCATCCGACGAGGCTGTGGTTGGAATCAATTGTGGCCTTCAAGTCGAAATGAGGTCGAACGGGAGCGGCGGCAGGACTGTTATCCGAAGCAGCCGGTGACATGCCCGCCATTGTGCCGGCACTGGACGGTGCGCCCTGTCCCGATGAGGCAACAGTAACCATGGATGGCGCTTCCGTCGCAGCTTTCAAATCATCCGTGGTGATTCCGCTGATCTCCGCCGCGCCAGCCGGAGGGGGCGTAGTGCCGTCGTGCATCAGAGCGGTGTTTTCCTGCCCCTTCACGTTAAACACCGCCACCAGCCCTTTGTCCATCCTTGCCATCGCGTGGTCCATCAGAGTGAATTTTCCCG
>PMAM01000201.1 GCA_003152595.1 Acidobacterium sp. | reverse complement strand
TCAGCGCGTCTGCCTCTCCAGCAGCGCCCCCAGCGCCTCCCAGGTGCGCACGCCGTCCGTGCGCCGCGCGGTGTATGCCACGTATCCGTCCGGTCGCACCAGCCGAATCCCCGGCGCCTGCGCTGTCCGCACTTCCAGCACCTCGGGGAACAGCGTGCTCAGCATCCTTACCCCCTCGTCCTCTGCGCTCACGTCGCCGCCCAGCATCAGCAGAAACCGGCTTCGGATCCCGCCGCCACGCAGCGACTCGTCGAAATACCGTTCCCCGAGGCCCTCCACGATCGGGCTTCCGTTGTACGCAATTCCCAGCCCCGAGAGTCTTTGCACAAAAGCATGCTGGAACAGCGCCAGGTGCGACACCGTCGGAATCACCGCATCGCGCATCACTTGCGCCAGCTTGTTCGTTGTCCCCATTCCTCGCGTCATCAAATCCGTCATCTCAATCACGCCGCGGATCACCGGCAGCCGCTCGGCCGCATAACTGTCCAGCAGCGCATCGTTGCCGTGTCCGCGCAGGAACAGGTCCAGCTTCCACGCAAGGTTCCACACATCGTGCAGCCCCGTGTTCATCCCCTGGCCGCCGAACGGGCTGTGGATATGCGCCGCATCGCCCGCGATGAACCTGCGCCCCGCGCGCAACCGCGCCGAATGGCGATGATGAATCCGGAAATAGCTGCTCCAGTGCACAGCCCGCGCTTCCACTCCCGCCGGCGCCCGCTCCCGCAGAATCTTCCTCGTCAGCTCCAGACTCGGCGCGTCGCCTTCCGGCTCCTCGATCGTCGCCACCACCCGCCACCGCGTCGCGCTCATCGGGAACAGCACCACCGGCCCCAGTTCGCTCGGGCACAGCAGCAATTCGCTCGCGGGACGAAACTCGTTCGTCTCGATGTCCGCCAGCATGAACTCCTGCCGATAATCTCCGCCCTCCAGGTCCACATCCATCCCGTGCCGAACCCTGCTGTGCGCGCCGTCGCATCCCACCACAAACGATGCTGTCAGCACAGCGGACTCGCCCTTGCGATCGACCGTTGCCTCCACACCACCGTCCCGCTCCTGCGCCGAGACGAACGCCGTCTCGTACTCGATCGTCCCGCCCCGCTCCTCCAGATCCTTCGCCAGAATTCCTTCCGTGATGTTCTGCGGTACCATCGCGACAAACGAATAGGGCGTATGCCCGGGCTCGAACGGCAGCTCCGCCAGGCTCTTCTCGTGCGAGGTCACTTCGACCCGGGTCACCCGGTTCGCCTTCTCCAGAAACGGCCCGACAACATCGGCCATGTCGAAGATCTCCATCGTCCGTGGAAAAATCGCCAGCGCCTTGGAGTGCTCCGATTGTCCCGCCTTCTCCTCGATCAGCCGCCAGCGCAGTCCACGCCGCGCACATTCATGCGCCAGAAAAAGCCCCACCGGGCCCGCCCCAACGATCAGCACATCCGTATCGTTCCCACCGCTTCCGCTTAAGGTTGCCATTTCTCCTTAGAGCTTCCGCCTGCCGCCGGAGTTTCACGTCTTGTCCCTCCTTCACGCACTTTCCCGATGCCCGCGCAGACTAAAATTGAGCTTCGGACCCCTCGTGTGATCGCAACCGCCTCCACTACCGCTCCCGCCACCCGCCCGCCGGCAGCCTTGCGACGCTTCGCCTGGGGCGTGCTCGCTTACAATGTTGCCGTCATCGTCTGGGGTTCCGCAGTCCGCGCCACCGGCTCCGGCGCTGGCTGCGGCGATCATTGGCCTCTCTGCAACGGCACCCTCGTGCAACACCATCCCAGGGTCGCCACCCTCATCGAACTCGCCCACCGCGCCACCAGCGGCATCGACCTTCTCTGCGTCCTCGCCCTTCTCTTCTGGACCTTCGCCGCCGTCCCTCGCCGCCATCTCTCCCGCGCCTTCGCCGTCGCCGTTCTCGTCCTCACCCTCAATGAAGCCCTCCTCGGCGCGCTCCTCGTCCTCCTCGGCCATACCGCCAACGACCGCTCGCCCTCCCGCGCCGTCTATCTCGGCCTCCACCTCACCAACACGCTCCTCCTCCTCGCCGCGCTCGCTCTCACCGCGCACTTCCTCTCCCGTCGTGCAGCTGTCATGCGCGGAACCGTCGCCCTCCGCGCCCCTCGCCTCGCCCTCACCGGACTCATCGCCACGCTCATCGTCGGCGTCACCGGCTCACTCGCCGCCCTTGGCGATACGCTCTATCCCGCGCACAATCTGCTCACCGCCATCGCGCAGGATTTCTCCCCCGGCAGCTCCTGGCTCCTCCAGATCCGCTGGCTCCATCCCGCCATCAGCCTTATCGCCGGAGCCTTCATCGTCGGACTCATCTCCCGCAGCCTGCGCGGCCCCCATCGCTCCCTCGCCTTCGGAGTGCTCGCGCTCCTCGCCCTCCAGTACCTGCTCGGCGTCGCCGACATTCTCCTCCTCGCGCCCACCTGGATGCAGATGACCCACCTCCTCGGCGCCGACCTCCTCTGGATCGCCCTCGTCGTCCTCTCGGCACGCCTCTGCCTCGTCCCTGCGACGCCGGCGTCAGCCCCCCGGACCTGAGCGGCGCATTCCCAGATGTTCGGAACCTGTGGCGTGACAGGCTCCATTGGAGGAAAAAGCGCACTCCGGCGCGTCCTCACGCACGTCTCAGTCGTCTCCACACCATTCATTGATTCCCTCCCAGAACACCGGGGATCCTCTGTGATCTCCGGTGCTTTTTTGTGCCCGCGCGGCAGCGGCTGGCTCCTGCGCTTCCCCCGGCTCATGACCCCGTGCCAACAGTCCTGAAAGCGAGAACGCGGTGGCGAAAAGGTGGGGAATGTCCTGAGTTGTCCCCTGTTGACCTCGCGTGCCGCTGGCTGAGGCAGCTATGACCGTGCGAGGGTAAATCCGCACCTTAAAGCGGCGGCTGATTCCAGCGTGGCCGCCGCGAAGTTTTCGAAGCTGGATGCGTCTTGTGCGGCGATGTTCGCCGAATCTGCCGATTCTCCCCCAGGATCGCAGCGCTCGTGAGACCCGATCGACCAGGAGAGAGAAATTGACTCGCATTCTTACGGATCTCTTTGTGACGTTTGCCTGGTTCGCCGTGCTGTGCGTTGGCCTGCGGCCGTTGCGCAAAACTGCGCTGGCGCTGGTGAGGCCTGAGGCGGGGCGGGCTGGGCGCGGTTCACAGCGGGAAATCTGAAAGCTGACAGNNAAGGACAAACCAATGAAGAAGCTTGCAGGTACGCTGACTTTCATTCTCGCGGCTGCGGTACTGGCGGCGGGGTGCTCTTCCACATCGAAAGCGGCATCGGCGGCGACCTCGGGGGGGTCGGGTGCGGGCGCAGCCCCGGCGGCATCGGGAAAGGCGGGTGGGGCGACCTATGTGAGCGCCACGCCTCTGAGCAGCCGGACGACGACGGCGACCATCACGGATCCGAGCCTGAACAATATTGTGGCGGCGACCCTGACGATTCCGGAGGGATGGAAGCTGCAGGGGATCGAGATGATCAGCGCGTGCACATTCCAGCCGTGGCCGGTGTTTCGCGCGTACTCGCAGGATGGGCTGATGCAGTATCGGATCGAGCCGGTGATCGGGTGGCAATGGCACCCCAACGCGAGAGGCGCATTCAACAGCGGGTGCGCGAATATTTCGGGCGTCATTTCGGCGGCGGATTTTCTGACCTACTACCTGGGGACGATGCAGGGCGGTGTCCATGTGGTGGGGCCGATGCCGGTGCCGGCACCGTATTCGCAATGGGCGCAGGGGCTGGCGGCGCAGGGGAACCAGATGAACGCGCGGCTGGTACCGGCGCTGCAGGCCAATCACACAGCCGACACGGCCGCGTTGCGCATTGAAGTGGTGAACGGAACGTTCGTGGTGGAAGAGCGGCTGAGGGCAGTGGTGGAGTGCTCGGCGGCCAACAACGCCGGCACGATGAGCGGTGGGACGTGCTGGGCGCGCGTGGATGTGCTGACCGCTCCCGTGGGGCAACTCGACGCGCTGGTGAAGGTGGTGGACGGCAACAATCTGCCGCACGGCGTGAATACCCAGCAATGGATGCAGGCGGCGCTGGCACGGCAGCAGAAGCAGGGGCGCGACGCGATCATCGCCCTGACCAGGCAGGAACAGCAGGAGAGCCAGATGCTGTACAGCCAGTTCCAGCAGATCATGGCACGGTCGCAGCAGGAGCATCAGCAGTTTATGGCGCAGCAGGAGTCGCAGTTTGAGAGCGCGATGGCGGGTGCGAATGCGTCGATGAATGCGCAGACGACGGCGGCGTCGGACTGGGTGGACTACTCGCTGGACCAGCAGACGGTGATGAACCCGAACGGGACCGCCAGCAAGGTGTCGAGCGCGTATTCGCAGACGTGGACCGACGGGACCCAGTGGTATCAGACCAACGATCCGAACACGAATCCGAATGGGTACCTGAAGGGCAACTGGACTCTGACGACGAAGGTGCATGGCAATGGTGAGCAGATTCAATAGCGTGCTGACCGAGGAAATGCTGGCGGCGGCGGAGCGCGCGTGCCTGGCCGCGCGCTTATGCGGTGAAACGGGGGCGAGCCTCTATCATGGAAGGGGCGGTTCTGCCGGCATCGATCAGGCTGGTCCGCGGAAGAGAGGAAGAAGTGGCTGACCTGATGAGGACTTCGAACCCGGCGCTCAACGACAAGGTGTTCCGGGGGCTGCCGGCTGCGCTGGGCGAAACCATGACGCTGGAGGGCACGGTCAACAAGACCGGCGTCCTGCTGCTGTGCGCGATCGCGACCGCGGCGTGGACATGGCACCTGGCGAGGAATCCGGCCACGCTGCCGCTGGATTATCTCTTGCTGTTGGTTGGATTGATCGGCGGATTGATTTTCGCGCTGATCACGAGCTTTAAGAAGACCTGGGCGCCGGTGACAGCTCCCATTTACGCGCTTCTGGAAGGGCTGGTGCTGGGTGGGATTTCCGCGACATTGGAGCAGCGGCTCCCGGGGATCGCCATCGAGGCTGTGTCCCTGACGTTTGGGACATTGCTGGTGCTGCTGATGGCATACCGGTCAGGGATCATCAAAGTGACGCAGAAATTCCGCCTGGGCGTGGTGGCCGCGACGGGCGCGATCTTCCTGTTCTACCTCGTGGAGATGGGGCTGGGATTCTTCGGCATTCACTTCGTATCGGTGAATGGGTCGGGGTGGCTGGGGATCGGGATCAGCCTGGTGATCGTGTGTGTGGCGGCGCTGAACCTGGTGCTGGATTTCGATTTCATCGAGCGCGGTGTTGCCGCGGGTGCGCCGAAGTATATGGAGTGGTACGGCGCGTTCGGGCTGATGGTGACGCTGGTCTGGCTCTATCTGGAGATGCTGCGGCTGCTGTCGAAAATCAGAAGCAGGTAGCGCAGCTCAGAACCATTTAGAGAAACCTCTGATCCATTAGGGAACCTTTGATATAAGCTCCGTTTTGAAGGGGCACGGCTTCACAGCTTGCGGAAAGACCCCAGTCTTTGAAAGGGTCTGGCTTCAGCCGGACCGTAAAGTCTGCGAATCCGGCTTTAGCCACAGAGGGATGGCGGGGAGGTTGCCCTGCATCAGAGCCGCAAGCTGGCTCTTGATGGCATCGAATTCCTCATGGCCTGCGTAGCTCTGCTCCATCCCCTGAACGGACAGCAGCGTGGTTCTTGTGTCATCGCTGACTTTTTCCGCAGCATGTTCAGCCGTGCCGTAACCCGTGCAGAATGAATCCGGCTTTAGCCGCCGAGGGATGGTTTTCCGTCGCAGGGCGACTTTTTCCGTAAGCTGTTTAGCCGTGCCGCAATTGCTGGAAGATGAATCCGGCTTCAGCCGCTGCAGAACGGTTCCTTCCTGGGACTTCTCGAGCAGCACGTCGCCGGCCATGTCGCGCAGGATCCTGGACTCCGTGTCGGGCGGGTTCCAGCGTGGATTGGGCTTAAAGGAGGCGGTTGCCCGAACACGGTCCGCAACGGGTTCAACTCCTGCCGCAGAAAATCCAAAACCCTTGCTGAACGGCCAGGTTCACCCCACANNAGGATTCGATTCCTTGCTTACCCGCCGGTAACGTCCCCGGACCCTTTTGGGAAAATGGCGCCCTTATTCCGCAAGCTGTTCAGCCGTGCCGTAACGATCCTTGAAATGACTCGCGCTTCAGCCCCTGAGGGACGTTTTGGATGGCTTAATCAGAG
>PMAM01000139.1 GCA_003152595.1 Acidobacterium sp. | reverse complement strand
CAAAATTTGCCGGGCACTCCAACCTGACGGTCGAGCGCAACCGCTACCATTTCAGCTTCAAAGAGAACTTGAACAAGCGCTATGCGGACCGGCGAGCGAACATCAAAGACGAGACGATAGGCGAACGCGTTCGCGCAGAAGTTCAGACCGTCTTCGCAACGAGCAACGGGATCGCGCCGGTATTCTTCCCCGAAAACAGTGGCAAGGTGCCGGACAAGCCAGCTCTGACATTCGTGGTATTGTCGCCCGAACAGAGCATGGAGGATGAAAAGCGAATCAAGGTCTTCATTGATGGCGTGATTCGAGAGCACGGGACTTCGTCGAGAACTTACAAGAGTGGCCTCGTATTCGTAGTCGCCAACTCCGCAAGTCCGCTGTACGAAAGCGCGCGACGTGTTCTCGCGTGGGAAGAGATTGAAAAGGAATTGCCAGGGATCAGCGTGGATAAGACACAGATCACGCAACTGGATGACAACATCAAGAAATCCAGGCGTGACCTCAAGGAAGGCGTTTGGCGGTGCTACAACAATGTTGCCCTGCTCGGAAAGAACAACGAAGTCCGATCCATCGACCTTGGCAATATGCATTCCAGTGCGGCCGCATCGATTATTCAATTCATCGTCAATGAATTGATGCACGTCGACGAAATCCAAACTGGAATTGGTCCCAACTTACTTGTGCGCAACTGGCCACCGGCGATACCGGAGTGGAACACCAAGGCTGTTCGCGATGCATTCTTCGCTTCGCCTTTGTTCCCGCGCCTCCTCAATGCGGACGCTGTAAAGGAGACAATTGCACGCGGTGTTTCGAACGGACAGCTTGCTTATGTCGGCAAAACTGGGAGCGGGAGGTATCATCCGTTCAATTTCAAACGTTCCATCACTGCATTCGATGTCGAGATTTCCGAAGAGATGTACATCATCACCAAGGAGAGCGCCGAGGCGTACGAACTCGCGGCATCGCAACCACCGACACCGACACAGGCACCGACAGCGGAGTTATTTCCGCCGGATACTTTTTCCGTGAATCCACCGAAGCCGCCATCGGAGCAACAAACGCCAGCACCAAGACCATCCGACGTACCGGCCGGCCCCGAACCTACACAGTTGACATTGGGACTGACCTGGTCCGGCGATGTGCCATCACAAAAATGGATGAACTTTTACACAAAGGTGATCACAAAGCTTGGTGTCGGAAACGATCTCAGCCTGAATGTGAAGATGAAATGCAAACCTCAGGGTGGAGTGTCGAAACAGAAGATTGAAGAAATCAAGAGCGCTTTGCGTGAGCTTGGGTTGGATGACAATCTCGGTGAATGATGTCACATCGTAGGGTTACGGGTTATCTCCAGGTCTCAATGACCAAGCTCCTCATCACCGGTTGAGATCTAACTCCCTTGAAGTCGTAGGGACCATATGGACGTCGGGTCACCTTCGTTGCTGCCAGTCCGACTACGGCCTTCGGAGCATACCGGCGACGCTCGTGGACCACATCCCAGGAGACTGACTTCCCGAAGTACGGAAAGCATTGTGATCGAGATCTTCAATCGCAGCCGGCAAATGTTCACGAGTTATGCCATCTGGAAGCCGCTCGGCCATTAAACGTTTTCCTCAATAAGAGCTGCTCGGCCCGATCACCTTTCGATGCCGTCTTTCGTGACCATCGAAACCTTTTCACCTTGGCGCCAACGGTACAGCAGATAGCCGATTCCGTTGGGTCCACCATTGGTGAACGCAGCCGGTGGCCACTCAGCCTTTTTCAGTACTTTCGGGTAAATCTGGATTAGCCGCGAATCGCTGATCCCCACTGGCGGTTGAATCTCGGGAATGCCGAGAGATTGGTATTCAGGATAAATATGCTCCGTGACAACCTGGGTGACAAAAAATCCCATGTAAATCGTGTTCGCGCAGCCTGTGCCGATTCGCACCTTGCCACAATCAGTCTTGTTCGCCTCGATGGTGAAATCGGTTCCGTGACTTCCCAAATGAAACCCGTCCATCGCCCCGATCCAGACTCTAGTTCGTGCCGGAATTTCAAGTCGCTCGCGCATCGCTGCGCGCTCTTTCCGCGTGTAGAAATTCTCATTACCGATCCGCGGCTTGATTGAGTCCTGAACCATAGCCGTCTTCACCGCCCATTCGGTAAGGATTTTCATGCCTCCAGGGTCGATGGTGAAGGGCGTATTCTGCAGCATGAGCATGAACCGTGGACGATTCTTGTCCTCGATCCGGCTCATCCATGTGTTGTTGCAATTGTGGCAAACATTATTGATCGTCTTCTCAAGATCATCATCGATGATCTCGGGACTTGTCCCCTCCTGAACCCGCAAGCCGTCGAGATCGATGCCACGTTCTCTTATGAATCGGTGAACCCAATCCGGCCATAGGTGTTCTTCGCTGCCAGATTCCTTATCGCAGAAGATGCAAGGTGGAACTGGTGCCGGTCTATCGCTGGCTTCGGCCACAACAGGGTGTGCCTCTTTCTTCGATTTTCGCAGGACGATAGCGACGACGGCCACGGCCAGCCAAACAGCTCCGATGATCGATGCACTTCGCCAATTCAGCACGTCAATCAGAATACATCTGTCTGATTGCCGTCTGTCGTCCAACCCTGCCTCTTGGTACGGGCGAAAACCTCAGGATAACGTCCTTCGAGGAGGTTTTCGATGAGCGGAATCATTTCGTCCGGCTTCCTTGAATGCTCGCGCCGCGGCGAGTTCACGATAATTGAGTGGACTGTCGTCGATCTTTTGGTGCTGATCGCCGGTCACTAGAACGTTGCGTGCCGAACGGTTTTTTATCTTAGGCTTGCCACTACAAAAGGGATGGATGGCGGAAAACGATGCACGAACTGTTTGTCTACATCCGGGGCAGTACGACTGCTGGGACGCGGGTAACCAAAGCAACATCTACGACAGTAAGGACGTTTATAGGGCAGAGTTGTTCAAAGAGGATCACGCACGGGACATAGCGATACTGAAGTGCGAGGCAAACTTGCTGACGCGCGAGTCAGGAATGATTTTGAATGGCAAGCGTGTGGTGGAAAAGAGAACGCTACCAGATTTCCAAACTGCTGCTCCTCGCGAGGGTGAATCGGTATCGGTATCCGGATTTCCCGCGGTAATGGGATTCGAGAGTGGGATTCCGGGCCTAACCACGAATACCGGAACCGTAGCAAATCCATACTTTCTGGAGGAGAATGAACAGGCTGTTTATCTCATCGATATGAGAGTCAACCACGGTGATAGCGGTGGACTAGTGTACAGGAACGCCGACGGGAAGGTGATTGGCTTCGTGGACGCCTATCGAAACGCGACGACTGGAGAGAATTCAGGCCTCACAGTAGTGGTACCCATTAATCAGGTTCTTGCGTTGCTTTAAGTGACTTTTTCATTGACCTTTTCCTTTTATGGTTATTGACCTTTTTATAGGCAGGCTCCGCGCCAGAGCCTCCGAGATTTTCCACCCGCGATGCAGCCGAGTGGCGAGCGTGCTTCGTTTCCAGCCGAGTGCCCGCTCCCAATCTGCTACAGACAACGTGCGGCCTTTCCAGCAAATCATCCGGTTCCGGGCGTGACCACAATTGTGAGCGTCTCGGTGGGTTCCGTAGAAACAGTTCGACGGGCTGTATGGAAGCCTGGGGTTTCTGATGATCAGCTTCTGGTCCCTCGTCCGCAGCCCCATATCCTCTACAAAGTTCTCGAACACGCTCCAGCGTTGGCACACGCGAGATCCGCGCCCCTTCTGGCTGCGAAGATTCGCCCAGGAATCGTAAGTTCTGTCCGTAGCTTCCTGGCGCTCTTGTTTGTTCATCCCCACTCCTTGGGTAAAACTGCACTGATTATTAGCCCTCACGCTGCGTTTGGAAATACACCCTTCGGACAATTGATTGCAGTCACTGTGGTAACCCTTCAGCTCCACTGCAATCAATTGCAGAACAAGCGCCGGATACTATACGGGCACAAAATGACCCCCGAGTCTCGGGCGACTGGCAGCCCACCGACTTTCCGGATTACGCAAGCATTTGGGCCACGCCCTCCATCGTCATGGCTCTGCCGTGCAACGTATGCTCGTTTCGTGGACCGAGCCACAGGATACCCAAGTTGTTTACAACGGATCGATCCAAATTGAATACATGTTCTCGACCACGGGGACGACGGAACCTGTTGGCTGGATCGGCCCGACCCTGACCGAGAACACCGATGGCACCTGGTCTACTCCCTGGCTCGACGGCGGCACCGTGTCCGGGATGAGCGTTGCCACTTACATCGCCGGTATCTCGATCATTGATTTTCAATTCGTGACTGTCCAAATAAGGTCCGTGCGCCCCAACGGTGCGACCTCCGCATGGGTCACTTCGGGGCAGGACATGGTATCCATCATGGCCACCCTTCCTTCAGCCGCCATCCTCCCGAACGTCTCAGCGAACTCCGGGAACAACTGCACGCTCGCCTCTACCTGGGCCGGAGCCACCGCAATGGTAAGCGGCTATGGTCCGGGCGGTACAGGGACAGGCTGGCAATTCCTCCTCGGAGCAAACAGCACGACCTACCCTGCATTCTCGATCACCGGACTTACTGGCGGCACGGTCTACGCGGTCATGCTCGATCCAGTGGCTGGTGTCTACTCCGCAGTTACCGCGTTTGACCCGACCCTTCCGGATGGTCTTATTTTTGTGGGTTCCCTCACGACGGCCACCTCCACCGCAGGCGGCACGTCAGGCGGCGGCGGAACAGGCGGCGGAACAGGCGGCAAACCGGTTGAAACCCTCTAAGGAGATACGTTATGCCAGCAAGTACAACCTCTAGCCAGATCATCCCAGCCCTCGGCATGGAAAAAGTGTCGGTGATGGACGACTACGGAACGGAGTTCCACCTGTACATCCGTGTCGGAGACAGCGCCAACCGACTGCAATCAATTGCAGCAACCCTAGCGCAGCAGTCCGCCAATGAAACTGTGCTGGAGAGCTACGCCGCGACCACGGGCAGCGATCTTTCCGCACTCAAGGCAGCGGGTCTGGCGAAAAAGGCTTCGGCTATGAAGGCAGCAGCCCTGAAAGTAGCCGCAATTGCCTCTGCACCTGTCCCCACGATGGCCCCCACGGCCTCCATGGCGGCCCCCACGGCTGCCCCTGCACCCATTCCTGCACTTGTCAGCCCAGTCGCCGCTACAAACCCCGCGCATTAAGAGGTCAAGCCATGCATCCAATCAAAGAACAAATGTTCAATCGTTCGTTGAAAACCATCTTTTTTCTGATGTTTGCTGCTGTGTATCTGGATGGTGTCGCGCGGAGTTCCTGTTCACGCACAGAACGAACAACAGCCGTGCCAGCAGGGAGTATCCCTCGGCAACAAAACGGTTGACGCACATGTCAACAGATAAGTGCTGGTAACAGGTGCATGGAAGTGAGCGGCAGTCAGT
The DNA here is from genome assembly GCA_003152595.1 of Acidobacterium sp. Taxonomy (GTDB): domain Bacteria; phylum Acidobacteriota; class Terriglobia; order Terriglobales; family Acidobacteriaceae; genus Palsa-343. The sequence continues at coordinate 1,252 of PMAM01000139.1, read as the reverse complement.
CCGAAGGTTTTCGGCAGACCATTTCAGACGGGATGGAGAGAGGCAACGGCGGCGGAATGATCGTCTCACCCGGAATGCTTCTAAAACTTTCCTCCTGATTGTACTGAATACATTTGCGTGGAGGACCGTGTGGGCCAACAACGTCATCTTTACTGGAATTCGCCCCTCGAATCTGGCTACAGAAGTTACGCCAGCGATGAAACCCGAACACGTCCAAGTAGCTTATGTGCCCGTACATGAGCACCTGTCCTTTGTTGGCCGCGAAAAGGCTACGAACAATCTCAGAGTTGGCGAGAGGCAAACCCTTTTCATCAAGCACGGGTATGCCCATCCATCCGGACCGGGGACTACTACTCCCTTTTTTCAGCACAGCGTCTGTGATGGTTGTGAACTTCTCATAAGAGAAGGGGGGCTCTTCTCCTATGGAGAGATATGCGGCTCGAACTTTGACGAATATATTTCTGGCGTCAGAACCTCCACCGTTATTCAACTTTATCGGAATCTGGTACGTACCCTGCGAGTTGACGACGGGCGTGGAGATTTCAGGGTCTATCGCCGCAGCAACAGACTCTGTGATGGCCAATGCCTGCTGAATCGATCCTCGCGCGGTGGCGCGAGTGTCAGCCCCTCCGTTATACGTCTGGATGAAGATGTCGCGCGCAATCTCAGCATTTTTGCACGAAACATAGGCCGCCAATTCAGCGGCCCTGGTCTGCTTTTGAATCTCGCTATAGGTGTTCTGCATGACTTTGAGTTGACGCCGTGCGAGGCCAGCGTAGACGGCTGCGGCCAGAAACGCCAATCCAGTGACAACCGTAAGGACCACCTGTACGTGGTAATGTTTCTCGCGGTAGGTTCGTTCGTGAGCGCGGTCGCCTTCTGGCGTCTGCACTGCGGCGACGGCCCGTTCTATTTTTCCCCTGTCCTCGTGGGCTGTTTTTTTACCATCGCGTATGGCGCTTACTTGCTCACTGCCCACCTGTCGAAGCGCACTCAATTCGTCGCGCAACATCTGAACCAATGCTTTGAACTGGCGAGGGAGCATGGCCTTGCATCAACTTTCCGAGAGAGGATAATCAGAACAGATGAAACACGAATACCACGAAGGACCAAAGGCCGGGGAGAATTTCGAGCGGCTGGCGCGGGCTGTCTTTCAGGCCCCCAAAGTGGCGAACCCGAAGAAGCAAGCCCGCAAGCCTATACGCCGCAAAAAGAGCGGGCAGCGACAAGGGCTAGAACCAGTCTCATAAAT
>PMAM01000331.1 GCA_003152595.1 Acidobacterium sp. | reverse complement strand
GCCGCTCCGGCCTGCGCGATCCCGGCGGGGTCATGCAAACCTCCACCCTGCTGGCTCCGCGCGATCTGTTGCTTGCCATTCCATTTCGGTCCGGTCTCCCCATGCATCAGGACTGGGACTGGCTCATTCGTGTCGCCTCCCACCAGGGCGTTGGGCTTTCCATGGTTCGCCAACCTCTTAGCCTCTGGCGGGTGGAGGATGGCCGATTGACCGTTGGCCAGGATAAGTCCTGGCAGACGTCGCTCTCCTGGATTCGCAGCGTACGCACCCTCGTCTCTGCCCGCGCGTTTTCCTGGTTTGTCGCCGTTCAGTGTGGGTGGCGAGCCCAGAGAAGCCGCGCCGGACTGCGCGCAAGATTCCTGCTGTTGCGCGCTTTGTTGCTCGAGGGCGAGCCGGAATTTCGCTCGCTTCTGACCTATCTCATTTTCGCGTTCGTTCCTGCTCGCATTCGCCGATGGTTCCGCACCGGTTTTCGAATAAGGCGCATGTCGCCGGATTCCGGGCCTGGACTCCGTCTCGTCGTCAGCCGCAAGCCATCGCCGCCCCTGCTGCGAAGATCTTCCTCCTGATCCCAACGACTGTGCCCTCCATCGACTACACCGCCGCGTACCTGTCTGAAGTTGCCGCACTGGCTGCCCATCTCGATACGACCGTCATCGATCGCATGATCGACCTCCTGCAGGAGGTCCGGGCGCTGGAAGGCCGCATCTTTTTCCTCGGCGTCGGCGGAGGCGCGGGGCACGCGGGCCATGCCGTCAATGATTTCCGCAAGATCGCCGGTATCGAGTGTTACGCCCCCACCGATAATGTCTCGGAACTGACTGCCCGCATCAACGATGACGGGTGGGAATCGTGCTACGCCAACTGGCTCCGCGGCAGCCACCTGGGTCCGCGCGACGCAGTCTTCGTCTTTTCCGTCGGGGGCGGCAGTCCCGAGCGCCGCATCAGCATGAATCTGGTCGCCAGCCTCGCATTGGCGCGCCAGGCCGGCGCTCGAATCCTGGGCGTTGTCGGCCGCGACGGCGGCTATACCGCTCAGGTTGCCGACGCGTGCCTGATCATTCCCACGCTCTCGCCGGAAACCGTCACACCCCATACCGAGGAGTTCCAGGCGGTCGTCTGGCATCTCATCGTCTCCCATCCGCGGCTGCGCGCTAACGAGATGAAATGGGAATCTGCGCAATGAACCGGCCAGCCATCTTCCTCGACCGCGACGGCGTTCTGAACTCGATGGTCCTGAATCCAGGCACAGGGCACATGGAATCCCCCCTCACACCTGCGGACTTTCACCTCTTCGACGGAGTGATCCCTGCCCTGCGCAGGCTGCAAAACGCAGGGTATCTGCTCATCCTCGTATCTAATCAGCCGAATTATGCCCTGGGCAAGACCAGTTACGAAACCCACAAGGAGATTCACCAGAATCTGGTCCATGCTCTCGTGTCCGCAGAAATTCATTTCGTGCGCTTCAGCTACTGCCTCCACCACCCCNNACCCTCGCCGATTCCTGGATGATCGGAGACCAGCCGACGGACACACAGTGCGGACGCGCCGCCGGCACCCGCACCATCCGCATCGTTGGTTCCGGATCAGGCGTGCGGTCCGTTGTCGACGCTCCCGATTCCTGCGCCGACTACTTCGCGCGGGATCTCACCGAGGCCGTGGATGTGATTCTGGGCGCTGCTGCCCGCCAGGCTACTCACACTCCGAGCCTGAGCCACGACGCTGGTGTCGATCTCGTACCCCACGGTCCGCGCATCGTGATGAAACATCTCCACGGTCTCCAGCGAATACTGCTTTAGATCCTTCCCCACCAGTTCAATTCTGCGCAGCATCTCCGGCGGCAGTGTGATGATGTCGCATCCCGCATCGTCCGCCTGAAATATGTTGAGTACCTCCCGCGGACTTGCCCACAGCAGTTGGGCGCGAGGCCGCCAGCGCAGGATCCGTTTCGCTTCCGCCATCAGCGGAATCGGATCGACCCCGGTATCCGCAATTCGGCCGGCGAAAATCGACACGATCGCCCACGTTTCAGCCGCCAAGGCCTCCACCACCTGTTCTACCTGCTCCAGCGTAAGAATGGCCGTCACGTTCACTGCCACGCCCGCCTCGCTCAGGGTTCGAATCAGCTTGCTCTGAACCACCCCGGCTCGGGTGGTCACGGGGATTTTCACGTTGACGTTAGCGCCCCAGGTCGCAACCGTCAGCGCCTGCATCTCCATCTCCTCTTCGTCATCGGCAAATACCTCCAGCGACACCGGCCGATCCGGGATGGCACGCAGCAGCGATCGCGCGAAAGCTTCATAGTTCCGGACACCTGCTTTGCGCATCAGCGTCGGATTCGTCGTGAATCCGCGAACCCACGGCCTCGAGTACATCTCCAGAATTCCAGGTAAATCCGCTCCGTCGCTGAACAAGCTGATCCGTAATTCTTCAATCTTCCTCATGGCCCATCCCTGTAGTCTTCAAATTTTCTTCGTCCCGTTTTGCAATGGATTGCACGATCCATCGCCTGAATGATTCGAATCTTTTGCGCACCCACTGTCGCAGGACCAGCAGCACAAACTGAGCATTGCCGATCAGGTATCTCCGCCACAGGCGCCGCGGCTCGACCACCAGCCGGAAGAGCCACTCCAGCGCGATGGCCTGAATCCAGCGTGGCGCTCTCCGCCTCATCCCCGCCTGCGTATCGAGTGCCGCCCCGACGGCCATAATGGCGCCCGCGCGGAGCTGCTCCCGGTTTTCCTGCATCCAGATCTCCTGCTTCGGCGCTCCAAACGCCACACAGACCAGGTCCGGCGCCGCATCGGCAATCGCTCTCCGCATCTTCTCCAGCTCCGCCGCATCGCTTTCAAACCCCACCGGCGGGCAATACGTGCCGCAAATCTGAAGACCCGCATAGCGGCTGCGCAGGTGGTGTGCTGCCATGGCCGCCGCGCCGAGTAGCCCTCCCAAAAAGAACACGCGGAACCCATAGTGCGCAGCCTCCGCGCACATTCGTTCCATCAGGTCGCCTCCGGTCACGCGCTCCGGAATGGGAGCGCCCAGCAAACGCGACGCCATCACCACCGAGATTCCGTCAGGCACCGCAAGGTCGGCATCGCGCATGGCTTCCGCAAAACGGCTGTCCCTCTCTGCCATCGTCACCAGATGAGCGTTGGGCCCAACCACCGTGAGCGGAGGCAATTCGCCGCGATGCAGAAGCGCTTCCACCAGCAGCACGGCGGCGTAGTCCATCGTGATCCGATCGATCGGAATCTTGCCCAGCACAAATCGGGGTGGTAGCGGCAGCCGCGCCGGCGGGACAACAGATTGGTCCGCGCTCTCGGGTGAGGTTTCTGCCGTCACGCCCACAGCACTTCCTTTCTCCTCAGGAACTTGCCCGGCGCAACGCCGTTGCCGATGGCAGTCGGGCGGATTTCGTCCCGCACGCGGCGCGAAACATAACCCGGCGATGCATGAAAAGCGTGAGCCAGCGCCCCAAGTCCGCGCAGGAAGCGCTTTTCGGCCAGCAGCGCATTGAATTGGCGCAGCGCTTCCTTCGCCTCGAACGCCGCGGGCTGAACAAATTCGCCCAGGGGTTCCGCGATTTCCCCGAACGGCCGTGGCTTTTTTCCCCACAACTCCGAAAGCAGCAGGTACTGCACGTAGACGCCCCCCAGTTGCTGCATTTCGAGATTGCGCGAGCTGACGCTCCGAGGATGGATCCGGAATCCCACCAGCGGCTCGGGAATGCAGTGAATTTGGTACCGCAACGCCAGCCGCCACCATAAGTCGGCATCCTCTGCGTGGATATTCATCCGATATCCCCCCACGGCGCGAACCTTCTCCACGTTGAGCGCCACCGAGGAATGGCATATCGAGAGCAGATAGCCGCTGCGCACCATCTCTCGCAGTTCTTCAGGCGTTCCTCGCGAACACCGGAACTGCCCGGCGCACTGGTCCTGCGGATGATAGTCAGCCAGCGAGTAAATCAACCCGGCATCGGGATGGTCCTCGATGGTCCTCTGCAGTTTCTCGAGGCGCGTGGGATAGGACACATCGTCGGCATCCATGCGGACCAGCCAGGGCGTACGAGCTTCATACAGCAGCCGGTTCAGCGTCGCCGTCACCCCCGCGTGCTCCTGTTCCAGAACCCGCACGCGCGGCCACGGAAAGCCCACCCGTGCCAGCCTGTTTTCAAGGTTTCTCAGCCAGGCGGCGCTGCCGTCCGACCCGCCATCCACGATCGCAAGAATCTGGAAAGTCTTCATCGTCTGCTGCAGCAGACTCTCCATCGCCTCCGGCAGCCACGGCATCGCGTCGCACACCGGCATCCCTACAGTGAGCCCAGGTTCTCTTGTCTTCATAAGCAGCCCAGCCGGCGGCAGCCGCGCTTTTCATCGATAGCCACCAGCCAAAATTTCTGAATACGAAGGAACTTATAAATGCACTGCGGGTAACTTCTGCCTGTGGATTGCGCTTCGCCCATGTCTCAGGTAATGGCGCCAACAGGTCATAACTTTCTTATAACCCTGACTTGCGTAATGCCCACCCTCACAGAAAGTGTTGCCTTTCTCGCCTTCGCACCCAAACATAGAACTCGCAGTTTCATTCTGGGTCAGAAAACCCCAGCCAGTTTCACAACGTAACCTGCAGGACCCATTCGTAATCGACAGAGGCCCCAAAATGCTCCTTTCGGAGGGAAGCTACTTCATCGTCGGTGGTGCCGGCTTCATCGGCAGTCATTTCGTTGACGCGTTGCTGGCGTCGAAGTCGACCCGCCAGGTCACCATCTTCGACAACTTCTCATCGGGCCGCGAGTGGCACTACGAGGCGCACGCCGGCGATTCGCGCCTCAAAGTCGTCCGCGCCGACGCCAGCGACGTCAATGCCCTCACCGCCACTATGGACGGCCACGACTGGGTCATCCATCTTGCCTCCAACGCCGACATCGCCGCCGCCGCCGAGCACCCGGAGATCGACTTCTACCGCGGCACGCTGCTCACCAACAACGTCGTCGAAGCCATGCGCCGGACCGGCCTTCATCGCCTCCTCTACGCGTCCGGCAGCGGCGTTTACGGCGACACTGGAACCAGGCTGGTCCCCGAAGATCACGCTCCGCTGATTCCCATTTCGACCTACGGCGCGAGCAAGCTGGCATCCGAATCCCTCATCGCCAGCTACTGCTCGATGTTTGGCCTCCGCGCATGCGCCTTCCGCTTTGGGAATGTGGTCGGTCCCCGTCAAACCCATGGAGTCGGGTTCGACTTCCTGCGCAGCCTTACTGCCAGGCCCAAACGTCTCCGCATCCTGGGGGACGGCAACCAAAGCAAGCCCTACATCCACGTAACGGATGTTGTCGACGCCGCTCTGTGTGCCGCGAAGAAGGCGAGCGATGCCTTCACCGTCTTCAACGTTGCCACCGACGATGCCGTAACCGTAACCGAAATCGCTGAACTGGCTGTCGAAACTCTCGCCCTCGCACCGCCCACGTTCGATTACACCGGTGGACCCCGTGGCTGGCGCGGAGACGTTCCGGTGGTCCGCCTCGATTCCACTCGCATCCGCTCCCTCGGCTGGTTCCCAAAACGGAACAGTCGCGAAGCCATGCGCCAATCCCTGCAGGAGCTGATCGCCGATGATCGCATCCTTCACAACTGACTGGAACCCGCCTCCTTCCGTGCTGGCCATGGCCGCTTCCGGGCCACTGCCCGTCTTTGACCCAACCAGCAACCACCGTCAGGTGATCAAGGACTACATCCAGCGAGAATCGCTCTGGCCGCCACGCCTTGCCCTGCTCGCCGGAGGTCTCGCAACCCGGCTGCGGCCGCTCACCTCGTTTATGCCTAAGTCCCTCATCCAGATCGCTGGCGAGCCCTTCCTGGCTCATCAGCTCCGCCTCATCCGCGCCGGGGGCATTCGCGATGTGGTCCTCTGCTGCGGCTTTCTGGGCGACCAGATCGAGGATTTCGCGGGCGACGGCAGCCGTTTTGGCCTCTCCATCACGTACAGCCATGACGGCGAACAGCCACTCGGCACCGGCGGCGCGCTCCTCAAGGCTCTGCCCCAACTCGGCGAGCGATTCCTCGTCATGTACGGCGACAGCTGGCTCACCGAACCCATTGAGCCCGTCTGGCGCGCCTTTCTCGACTCCGGCAAGCCGGCCCTGATGACCGTCTTCTGCAATCAGAATCGCTGGGGCGCCAGTAACGTCGAGTTCCGCAAAGGAGCCGTCGTCCGCTACGACAAGCGTCATCCCTCACCCACCATGCACCACATCGACTANNATGCGCGAAACCGAATACGTGGTCGCGGCTTCTCCTCGCGTGCGCCGCGTCCTGTCCTACGCAAGATGCAGCACTCCTCCCCCGCAGCGAGACACGCAGGTGGTGTGACGTTGATTATGACGCGCACACCCCTGCGTATCTCCATCGGCGGCGGCGGCACGGACCTCCCCTCGTATTACCAGGAGAACGGCGGCGGGTTCGTGATCTCCGCAGCCATCAATAAATACGTCTACATCACCATCAATCGCAGCTTTCTTCCCGGCTATTTCCTCAAGTACTCAGAAACCGAACACGCCGATACCTGCGATCAGATCCGGCATCCCCTCATGCGCGAGGCAATCCGCGCACACCACACCCCTTCGCCCCTCGAAGTCGTCAGCGTTGCTGACGTCCCCGCCGGCACGGGGCTCGGTTCCTCCGGCACTTTCCTGGTCGGTCTTCTCCACGCGCTCTACGCCTGGCAGCGTGAACCCGTCTCCGCCGAAACTCTTGCTCGGGAAGCGGTCGACATCGAGATGAATCGCCTCGGCGAGCCTGTCGGAAAACAGGACCAGTACATCGCAGCCTATGGCGGCCTTCTTTGCCAGGAATACCTTCCCGACGGCGAAGTCCGTGTCGCGCCGCTGCATATGCCCGAAGAATCGATCCACGAACTCCGCGACTCTCTCATGCTCTTCTTCCTCGGCGAACTCCGCAGCGCCTCATCGCTCCTGAGCGAGCAGAAGCGTCTCTCTGAGGCGCGCGACCCAGCCATGATCGACAGCCTGCACTTTGCCCGTATGCTCGGCCGCGAAATTCGCAGCGTTCTCGAAGCCGGACACGTCGGGGAATTCGGCCGCCTCATGCACGAACACTGGATGCGCAAGCGCAATCGTTGCCGCTGCATGTCCACTACCCGCATCGACTCTCTCTACGACCTTGCCCGCTCCGACGGCGGCGCCACCGGCGGCAAGCTCGTCGGCGCAGGNNCGAGATGGACTTCAGCTTCGACTTCGACGGATCGGTGGTGCTGCTCCGCAATGGCTAACGTCCGCTCAACTCGGGATCCGCAGGCATGATCCGCGCCGCCCTGCCGCTCCATGAAACCCTTGGCGATCCGCCGATCGAGTGGACGCTCGTCGATCTTTTCGCCGTGTTCGTCCGCCGCCGCGCCTGGATCCTTGGCTCCCTCGCACTCTGTTGCGGCGCGGCCCTTCTTTACTGGTTATGCGCAACCCCGCGCTACCGCGCCACCGCCGTCATCGAGATCCACAAAGACTCCCACGGCGCCTTCGGACTCGACAACACCACCGCCGATAGCCCATCCACCGACGTCAGCGACTCCTTCGACGACAACCTCAACCTCCAGACCGAAGTCGGCATCCTGCAGTCCGACGCCCTAACCCTGGACGTCATTCGTCGCCTGCAGCTCGAGGCTTCCCCCGACTACTTCGCGCCGCACGCCGGGCCCTCCGCTGTCATCCACAAGCTCTTCTTTTGGCGTCGTCCGCTGGAACCGCTCACAACTCCTCTGGCAGAGGCGCCGAATCGCCGTTTTGCTGCTTTGAGAATCTTCACAGCCCACCGCAAAATCGCTCCGCAACCCGGCACGCGCCTCATCGCGATCGACTATTCCGACCCCGATCCCGAGCGCGCTGCCAACGTCGTCAACGGCCTCGTCCAGGCACTCGCCGACTATGGCTTTCAGTCGCGCTCCTCCGCTGCAGCACAATCCGCCTCGTGGCTCTCTGCCCAGCTCGCCGGGCTCAAACAGCAAACCGATGCGCTGGACGCGCGTGCCGCCACCCTCGATCGCGCCTCTGGCGATTATGGCGACGACAGCGCCCATAATCCCGTGCTCGCGCGCCTCGACTCGCTCAATTCCGCCCTCTCCGCCGCCGAATCCAGCCGCATCGTTCGCGAAGCCATCTGGCGCGCCGTCCAGAGCGGCGATCCCGAAGCCATTTCCGGACTCGCCGGCAATCCTGACACAGGCCCCAACACCCAGAACTCCCTCGCCCTCCTCCAGTCGCTTCGCGCCCAGGAATCCACTCTCAAAAGCCAGATTGCCGAATCCGCCAACCGCTACGGCGAAAACTGGCCCGCCTTTGCCGAGCAGCGCGCCCATCTCGAGAGCATCCAGAATTCCATTCAGGAAGAGGTTCACCGTCTCGGCGACCGCGCCCATACTGACTACGAAGTCTCCCTGCAGGCGGAGGACGCATCCCGCAACGCCTTCACGCAGCAAAAGACCCTCGCCTCGCAGCTTACCGGCAATGCCGTCGCTTTGCGCCTCGCTCGCCAGGAAGCCGGCGAGAGCCGCACCCTTTACTCCAGTCTCCTCGGCCGCGTCCAGCAAACCGGCATTCTCGAAGGACTGCACTCCGCCAACTTTGCCGTCGTCAGCCCCGCTCTGATTCCCCCACCCGGCCACCCCACCAGTCCCAGCCTCCCCCTGCTCGCCGCGCTGGCCTTCGGAATCGGAATCACGGCTGGATGCGGCACAGCCATCGCGCGCGAACTCACCGATAGCACCCTTTACACGGCGTCCGAGCTCGAAGCGCTACTGGACGCCCCTGTCTTCGCCACCATCCCCGCATATCGCCTCGACGATCCCTGGTATCGGCGTCTGCTGCCTCTTCCCGTCGACTCAACGATGAACCTGCAAGCTGCCGCAGAATCCGGTTTCGACACGCCAAACCGCGAAACCCCATTCCTGGAAGCTCTGCACCGGCTGCGCGTCTCCCTTTTGCTTTCGCACAGCGACCGCGCGCCGCAGATCATCACCATCACCGGTTCCAGCCACGGTCCGGCGAACCAAAACGGGCGTCCCTCTCACGATGCGCCTCCTTCTCTCGCTCTGAGCCTCGCGACCATCCTTGCCCAGCACGGCTCGTCCGTGTTGTTTGTCGATGCCGATCTACGCTCTGCCCCGGTGGTGAGTACTTCCGCCGATCCTGGCCTCAGTGACATGCTCTCCAGTCAGGCATTGCTCCCCCTCGCGCACACCATCGTCGATCTACCCTCGCTCTCGGTCGTGCATGCGGGTGCCCGCCCTCCCTGCCCCGCAGAACTGATTGCTTCCTCGCGAATGAACAGCCTGCTGGCCGCGTGGCGCGATGAATTCCATTTCATCGTGATTCGGGGTCCCGCTGCCTTCCACGCCGACGCACTCGTTCTTGCCCAGCTCTCCGACGCAGTGTTACTGGCTGCGCAGGCCGGTAGAACCAGGCGTGACGAAATCCTCCCCTCGTTTCAGGCGCTCAGCCGGCAGGTCCCCAACCATGCCGTCCTCGGTCTCGTTCTTCAGCACGCCAGCCCAGGGTCCGTGTATGCGCACGTCTGACTTCATCCCGTGTTTCTTCGTATGCCTCATCCTCCTCGGCGTACCGTTGCGGATCGAAGCGCAGCAACCCGCGTCCTCGGCTCCGCCCGCAGCCATCCTCGTCTCCGAGCAACCGCGCTCCGCGACCGCAGCCGCTATCTCGCCAGCGCCGGGAACCGAAAGCCAGCCTTCCGCAGCACCCGAATCTCTGCTGATCGGACCCGGCGACCTGCTCCGCATTACTGTCCTGCGCGAGCCGGAACTCGAGCAACACCTCCGCGTTCTCGACTCGGGAGAAATCGTCCTGTCCCTGGCCGGCAAAGTCTCCGTCCAGGGGCTCACTCCCGCGCAGGCAGCCGCGCGCATCGCCGCTCAATACCGCGACGGCAATTTCCTCCTGCACCCTGAGGCCTCCGTCTTCGTCGAGGAATACGCCACACAAGCAGTGACCATCCTCGGCCAGGTCGTGCATCCCGGCTCCGTGCGTCTCACCGCTCCACGCACCCTCATCGACGTCATCTCCCTCGCCGGTGGACTCACCCCGGACGCCGATCGTCACATCGTTCTCGAACGCGGCGGCAAGGACGGCGAGCGTATTCACACGTTCCTGTCCAATCGCGCGGAAGACGCCCTCAATGCCGACATTCTCGTCCGCCCCGGCGACACCATCCTCGTTCCTAAAGCCGGCATCGTCTACGTCCTCGGCGATGTTGCCCACCCGGGCGGCTACGTCATGCAGAACGACTCGCAGCTCACCGTCCTGCAAGCCATTGCTCTGGCCGCCGGCACCTCCAAAACCGCCAGCGAAAAGCGCGTGCGCCTCGTTCGCAGCGTCGACGGCCTCAGCCACTCCATCGATCTACCTCTGCGCGATATGGAACGCGGCCGCGCGCCCGACGTTCCCCTCTGCGCCAACGACATCCTCTACGTGCCCTTTAGCCTGGCAAAGAACCTCTCGCTCGGCATCGCGAACATCACCGCCGCGGCCAGCTCTGCCCTGATTTACGCCACCAAATAATGCTGTCACAACGCCACGCTCGGCAGCTTCGCGAATCGGCGCCGCGCTCCCTTGAAGACCTCGTTTGCGTCGTCCTCTTCGCGTTCTTCGCGATGCAGGGTGCCGTCCCCTTCATCGCTCCGGCTCAGTCACTCGAGATGACAGGCTCTGCGCCGACCCCGTTGACGACCGTAGGCGGTATTGCCTCCCAGGCTCTCGCGAACCTGCTGATCCTCGCCCTTCTCCTGCGCCGGCCACGACTCCTCCTCCACCAAATCACAGAACTGCCCTGGCTGATCCTGCCGGCGCTGCTGGCCATCCTCGCCATTGCCTCCGCCGCCTGGTCCCTCGATCCCCTGCTCACCCTGCGCCGCTCCCTGCCCTTCGCTCTCGCCGGAATCTTCGGATTCTGGTTTGCCACCCGCCACTCTCTCGCCCGCCAGCTAGCCATCCTTCGCTTCGCGATGCTCGCCCTCAGCATCGCCACCATCGCCATTGTCCTTTTCGCTCCCGCCCTCGGCCTCGACCACTCCCCCGGCCACGCGGGTGACTGGCAGGGCATCTTCACGCAGAAGAACGCGTGCGGACGCATGATGGTGCTGGCCACTGCTACGATCCTCTGCGGCCCCGCGCGCAATTTGCGTCGCCCCAGCCACCTCGCGACCCTGGGCCTCTTCTTCTTTGTCCTCCTCATGAGCGGTTCCCGCGGTGCATGGATGATCGAAGCCGCGGTGCTCGGGATGTTCGCCCTGCTCGTCGTCACACGCCGCTCCGGTCAGCGCCTCCGGCTGGCTCTGGCTGCAGCCATTCCCATCGCTGGGCTTGCCATCGGTACCGCAGCAATCATCAACTTCCGCCACCTCGCAGCGCTCCTCGGCCGCGACCCCACCCTCACGGGACGCACTGCCATCTGGACCCAGGTTGCACTCTTCATTGGCCAGCGTCCCTGGTTCGGATACGGCTTCGACGCCTTCTGGCGCGGCATGCAGGGGCCTTCCTTCCAGATTGCCGCCGCCGTCCACTTCGTCGTCGCTCACGCCCACAACGGTTTCCTCGAGATCGCTCTCGAACTCGGCGCCGCTGGGTCCGTGATCTTTGCCCTGAGCTGGTTTCGCGGCTGGCTCGCACTCTGGCCGCTCTGGCAGCGCGGCGCCATCCACCGCATCGCCTGGCCGCTCGCCGTCCTGGTCCTCATCGTTCTCTACGACCTCGACGAGAACACGCTCCTTATTTACAACGGCCTCTTTTGGATCCTCTACGTATCTGCCCTGGTGACCATTGAACGTGCCGCCTTCAGCCACCCCACGCGTCGAACCGAGCCTGCCCTGAGCCAGTCCGCCCAGCGGACGAGTCGAACGGAGCCTGCCCTGAGCAAGCTCCGAGCGCAGCGAGGTGCGCGTCGAACGGGTGACCTCCATCACACCGCAACGCGCGGGCCTCGTGAAATCCTTGAATTCAGTCAGCAACCCACACCCTGCGTCGCCGCGCCCGTTCAGGAACTTCCGTGAAGCCCACCGTCCTTATCTACCGTTCCGATCTTCTGCCGGCCTCAGAAACCTTTGTCGCCGCTCAGGCCCAGGCGCTCCGCCGCTACACGCCCTGCTTTGCCGGACTCCACCCCATACCCACCAGCCTCCTCATCGATCCCTGCGACACCACGCTTCTTTGCCAACGCGACAAGTTCGCGGACAAGATTCGCCGCCGCCTCTTCCTCGCGACCGGTATCGCACCGCAGTTCGTTCGTTCTCTCCGGCGCCGCCAGCCCGTTCTCCTGCACGCTCACTTCGCCATCGATGCGGCCGCCGCTCTTCCTCTCCAGAAAGACCTTCACATTCCTCTCGTTGTCACGCTGCATGGCTACGACGCGACCATGGCCGACGAGGGCCTGCGCCGCTATGCCGCCGGCCGCACTTATCTGCGGCGCAGAGCCGAGCTCCGCGCGCGTGCCCGCTTCTTCATCTGCGTATCGGAACACATCCGCCGCCAGGCCCTGGAGCGTGGCGTTCCGGAAGAAAAGCTGCGCACCCTCCCCATCGGTGTCGACCTTGGCTTCTTCGTCCCGGATCCCCTGCGCTCGCGCGATCTCGATCCCATCGTTCTCTTCGTCGGCCGGCTCGTCGAAAAGAAAGGCTGCACTCACCTCATCCGCGCCATGTCGCAGGTCGAGGCGCGTCATCCCACCGCAAAGCTGCTCATCGTCGGTGATGGCCCGCTGCTCGATCCGCTTCGCGCGCAGGCCCGGGCGAGGCTGCGCCGCTGCACCTTTCTCGGAACGCAGCCCCCCAGCGTCGTTCGCGATCTGATGTATCGCGCCAGCGTCCTTGCCGTGCCCAGCATCGTGGCGGCCAGCGGCGACACCGAGGGCCTCCCCATTACTCTCTGCGAAGCGCAGGCCATCGGCCTGCCCATCGCCGCTTTTGACGGACCCGGCGTCTCCGAAGCTGTCGTCGCCAATGAAACGGCCATGCTCGTTTCGCAGGGCGACGAAGGCGCTCTCGCCGAGGCCATCTCCTGCATTCTCGGCGATGCCGCCCTTGCTGCGCGTCTGGCTGCCGCAGGGCGCTCGCGTGCGGAGCAATGCTTCAGCCTGGAGAAGCAGACTGCCCGCCTCGAAGACCTCTACACCGAAGCGCTTCAGTAGCAGCCGCGCCATGCCCGAAGAATCTCTCCGCCAAAGCTCTCTCTGGATGATCTCCGGCCAGGGCGTCGCCATGGCTGCCCAGACTGTCTACTTCGTCCTCATCGGACGTGCGCTGGGCAGCCACGAATACGGCGCCTTTGTCGGGGTCGCGGCCCTGATCGGAGCCCTCAGCCAGTTCAGCTCCCTCGGCATGGAAATGATCCTCGTCCGCAACNNGTCCCCTGGATCGCCCTGGCCGACGGCCTCCTCGGAAAACTCATCCAGCTCGCCGCCCGCGCCTTTCAGGGCGCTGGATCCCTCGCCTGGACCGCGCGCCTCACCGCGTTCACCAACATTGCCCGCGCCGCCACCGCCGCCCTCGTCCTTGCGTGGACCCGGATGCACGGAATCAGCGCCACTGCGTTGCTCTGGACCCGCGTCTACTGGCTCTCCACTCTCGCGATCGCGCTCTTCGCCCTGGCCGTCATCACGCTCCGCCTCGGTCTGCCCCGATTCAGCCGCATCCGCCGTGCCGAGCTCGGCGAAGGCCTCAGCTTCTCCCTCTCCAGTTCCTCGATCTCCATTTACAACGACATCGATAAGACCTTCCTTGTCAGTTTCGGGCAGATATCCGCAGCCGGCATCTACTCGGCCGCCTATCGCGTGGTCGATGCCGCCAGCGCACCCATCTATGCCGTCTACGCCGCGGCCGCTCCACGCTTTTTCCGCGAAGGCGCACTCAGCGTTCATCATGCGCGCGAATTTTCGCGTAGAACCCTCTCCCGCACGCTGCCGTATTCCGTCGCCGCGGCTGCATCTCTCGCGCTCGCCGCTCCCCTGCTGCCTCTTCTCTTCGGCCCGTCGTTTCGCGGATCGGTCGCCGCTCTCCGCTGGCTCTGCCTTCTCCCCATCCTGCGCTCGCTCCACTACGCCTGGGGATCGGCGATCACCGCCTCTGCCTCGCAGTGGAACCGCACCGCCACCCAGTTCGGCGTAGCCGCTCTCAATTTGTGCCTGAATGCCGTCCTGATTCCGCGCTGGTCCTGGCAGGGAGCCGCCGCCGCCAGCCTCCTCACCGACGGCGCGCTCGCTGTCGCCAGTTTCTTCGTCCTCTCGCGTCTCATCCGTCGCGCCGAAATGACCCACACAGCACTCCAGATCGCGTCCCACCCCGCTATCTGATCCAAACGATGCGCCCTATGCAGCACCCCGCTATCTGCCCATACGACGCGCCCTATGCAGCACCCCGCCCGGGACCGGGTGCCCGGCGGCCAGGTTCACCCCACAGCAAGAAGCAAAAGCCCTCGCCATCGGATATTCAAGCTTATTCGACCTAAGCCCGATCCTGAAGTACCGCCCCCTTGAGGAAAAGAACCATTTCGGGAAAACCTGCCCCCGCACCGCGACTCCTCCCCAGCCTCGCGGAGCCGAGGCTACGGTAAAAGCACCGGGCTTTATAGCCCGGTGAATAGACCGCCGGAAATCGACTTTAGCCCAGGATCACTGAATCACGCGCAGCTCTCGCAACAAAAACACGTAATCCAGCGCAATCTCCTTCAGATAGTCGTACCGTCCCGAAGCCCCGCCATGTCCCGCCGTCA
>PMAM01000003.1 GCA_003152595.1 Acidobacterium sp. | reverse complement strand
CTGTGCGCACGTAGTCCTTCACTGTCATCGTCAACTGAAAAATCCCCAGATTTGGGCGTTTGAAAATTCCCCACTCCGGGCGGATTAAGGTTTGGGATCGGGCGGGGAGGGTGCGGCGGAGGGCGAAGCCCGGAGCCGCATCCTCCCGATTGGCCGGTCCAGGGTGGTCAGGCTCCTTCCTTCGGGGGTGATTTGGCGATGACGCCGGCCTTCTTCTTGTCCTTGAGCCGGTAGCTCTCGCCTTTGATGTTGATGGTGGTCGAGTGGTGGAGCAGGCGGTCGAAGCCTGAGATCGGTTATGGGAAAGATCGGATTCTCTCGGGGCGCGACAGATCTCCTCTATTTATTAGATGAGGAAATACACCGCACTTCCGCCGATGCCGAACGGTACAACGCCCAAATGACATATATAGATCATCTTCCGCGCTGCACGCTGATGAGCAATACGACCTTCTCATTGGGATTGGATGGTCCATGCCGTGACCCAGGTGGCAACGCTGCGTAGTGCATTTCTATCGCAACGTGGTGCACTCCACGCTGAACTGCGTCAGTCCTGCGCAGTATGAGCAGCGGTGGAGTCAGGCGCAGCAGAGCCGTGGAACTGACGGTCTGATGGAAAGCATGGTAGAAACGATGAAGCCGTTTCTTCCCCTTCCCACAGACGTTGGAAATCGCCTCAAGCGATTCGACACTTCCACCGCCACGACGACGGGAATTTGATCCCCCGAACCGGCGAGTTATGGGATACGGATTCTGAGGGCAACGTCAATAGAGGTCCTAAATCATCCACAAAATGCTCCTGAGTCGGGGACCACTCCGGACCTGCTGCGCTGCGCCCGTGCACCTCATTTTGCAGTTTGGACTCTTGGAAGAATAACGGAGTCGATCCACCTTTCCGATTCACCAGCCCTAACGTCCTTGAAGAGCCACCACCGTTCCTCATGTTCCGCCGTCTCCCCGGGCTTTAGACTCCGCAGCGGTCCCAGGGTCTCAAGTTCAAGCGCGTGACGATCCGTGTAGAGCTCAAAATTACAGCCGAAATCGGGATATTTCGCGCCAGTTTCCGCCTCAGCCTTCTTCACGAACAAGTGGCCGTTCCGAAAGTACACGCCCCAGCCGTGC
The DNA here is from genome assembly GCA_003152595.1 of Acidobacterium sp. Taxonomy (GTDB): domain Bacteria; phylum Acidobacteriota; class Terriglobia; order Terriglobales; family Acidobacteriaceae; genus Palsa-343. Next base: position 1,692 of record PMAM01000003.1, on the reverse strand, counting down.
GGATTGAATATCCCGGTCATCTGCTCCTTGAATTTGCTCGCGGAATTCCATTCCTGGCGAAGCTGGATGTAATTCGTGCCAATTCTCCACCGTGGATCCGCCAAGTCCGTATAGCACCAGAGGGCCAAAACCCCCTCCGGCAACAACCTTTCAGCCGAAATCGGGGCCCGAAGCGGAAGTGGAAGAATGGCCTTCCCTCCACCTGCCATCATGGTGAGCGCCCAGGGAGCCATCCTGGTGGCTCTTGCCCCAAGATTGCGGATGCGATGTGTCACCGTGACCTGCGGCCCCGCATCGGCTAACTTGATCTCGATCTCTTTTTGCAGATTTGTGCCCGGTGGTTCAGATTCCGGAGGGGCTGTGAAGACAAAGCTCTTGCCCCGCCTCCGGACGGAAACAGGGAAATTGTCAGCGTAGTAAGTACGCGCAACTTCGGGTGATACCCAGAGCCGGTGGCCGCCATAAACTCTGAAGATCCGATCACCGCCGCGTCCTGAATGGTGGGGGATCTCGTGGAATTCGTTCTCTTCGCCGCGAAAGCCGTAGAAGAGGATCCGCGGCCCGACTTCGGTTGAGACGACCAGTTGAACCGCATCGTTCGAAACGCTGAACGCTTTCTTCCAATTCCCGAATTCAATCTCCTCGGCTCTCACTTTGCTTGCTTCCATATGAGCATCCACATATTCAATCCGCAGCCCGTGTGGCCATTGAGGCATCACCGCTGCGATTCAGTTGCGCCCTCGGGTACAACTGCGTCAACCTCGCCATCACTTTCGGGACTTTCCAGGCATACCAGTTCGCGCCTGAACCCCCGTGTGTTGTAAGCGCCCCACGCCAAGCCAATGGCAATCCATGCCACTCCCAATTCCTTGGCGCGCCCGCTCAGGCTCAACCACAGCAGAGTGCAAATCAGGAAACCCAGTGCAGGATAAACGAAATTGAACCATTTCCTCCGCGTTGCGCGTAGATAAAATCGGATGAATGCCGAGCAGTTCACACCCATGAATGCGAGGAGGGCGCCGAAATTCAAAAGTTCCACGCCTCGCTCAAAGCTCAGGGCCATTGCTCCAATCAGCGCGACCGCTCCAACCAGCAATACGTTGTTTCGGGGTATCCGGCTCTTAGGATCGATGGCGGCAAAGAATCCTCGTGGCAGAGCCGAACTCCGCCCCATGCCGTAAAGGAGACGAGCAGCACCCAACTGCGCGCCCATCGCTGAACCAACCGTCGCTACCAGGAGTGTCACGTTGACGAGAGAAAAGAGCCAATGTCCGCCGGCCTTTCCTGCTACAAACACAAACGCTGTATCGACGTCGGGGAAGTTCTGAGCGCCGGGCCAGACGAGTTGCGCTGCATACACTTCGACCGATGCCAATACGCCTGTAAGCAAACACACCAAAACGGTCGCGAGTAAAACGTTGCGGCGCGGATTCCGGACCTCCTCGGATAGCGTTGAGATCCCATCGAACCCGATATAGGTCAGCACGGCCAGCGAACTTCCGCCCAAAATGGACCGGATTGAGAAGGTCTTCGGATCGAAAAATGGGCGTGTAAGGAACGCGATTCCGTCGTGAGGCGCCGCGTGCACATAACGAGCTGCGGCCGCCAGGAACAGAACAATGACCACGCACATAACCGCAACAAGACCAGAGTTGATTCGTGCCGAAGTTTTGATGCCTTGCAAATTCAATG
>PMAM01000344.1:746-15051 GCA_003152595.1 Acidobacterium sp. | reverse complement strand
GGCAAATCGGGCTCGGCGTAGGCGCGGTCCCACACGTTGTGCTTGATCCCTGCGTACTCCCAGAAGCGCACATCGCCACCCACTGTCTTCAGCGCCTGATGCATCAGCAGCGACTGGCGCGGGTTGACCACGGGATCGTCGGCGCCATGAAAGATCCAGGTCGGGGTGCGCCCCACGGCGCGTGCGTATTCGGCCGGCAGAATGTTCACCTCGCGCCAGCGATCGGGTTGGTACGACCAGAAGACGCCACCGCACACCGGCACGATTGCCGCGAATCGGTGCGGGTACGCTTTCGCGATCTCCCAGGTGCCGTATCCGCCCAGCGACAGCCCCGTGAGGTACACGCGATCGCGATCGCCGTGAAACTCCTTCACCTCCGCATCGAGCGCCGCCATGGCCATCGCCATCATGTCCGGATCGGTCCAGTGATGGTGGCTGAAGGGCACCTGCGGCATCACCACAACGAACGGCCACCGGTCCGGATGCAGGCGAATCGCCTGCGGCAGGCCGATTTGCGTCTCGTCCATGCCTTCAGAACCACGTTCGCCGGAACCGTGGAGGAAGAGAATCACCGGCCAGGTCTGCTGCCGGTTCCAGTCGTCGGGCAGGTAGACGACATAGCGGTGCAGGTTGCCGTTGACCTCGATACTGCGATTGAGGAAGCCGGTGTCCTGCCGGTGCGGAGCGGCATGCCCAGGCAGAGAACAGACAAAGAGCAAGGAAAAAACCAGAACGAGACGTCGGACCATCGCAGGTGAGGACAGGGTACAGGGTGCAGGGCACAGGGTACAGATAACCGATGATGCAATCCTGGGAAGGTTCCTATGCGGGTGCCGCGACACCCTGTCCGGGAATGGACGCCGCTGCGGGATTTTGGACAAGCGTTGCGGGGCGCAGTGCCGCTAATCCGCCACCAAGTGCCATATTTCCTTCGCAGTTAGGCTTTTGGCAGGATGGACTCGCAGATGCAGCAAGAGATCGAGGCTTTCTGGTCAAAATCAGGAGGAGCCAGTGTCCGACTTCTTCGGTGATCTTCGAGTTGCCGCGCGGCGCCTGCGCCATTCGCCGGGATTTGTCCTCGTCGCGGTTCTGTCGCTGACCATGGCGATCATGGCGAACCTGGTCGTCTTCGGGGTATTGAATGCCGCGGTTCTGCGCCCGCTCAACGTGGCGGGGGCCGAACGCCTTTGGCAGATCGAGCACAAGGAGCACGGCTATATCAGCCACTCCTACCCCGATTTCCAGGATTTGCGCGCGCGCAATTCGACCTTCAGCGACATGGCGGCGTTTCGCATCGGCGAGGCTGCCGTGAGCAGCGGCGGTGGCCTGGCAAAAAAGAGCTGGATGTACGAGGTGTCGGGCAGCTACTTCGACATGCTCGGCGTGCAGCCAGAGGCTGGACGGCTCTTCCACGAGAGCGATGAGCACGGGCCGAACTCTGCGCCGTATGTCGTGCTGAGCGATTCGTTCTGGCGTGCGCGTTTTGGGGCCGAACCGAGGATCATCGGCACCACCATCGATCTGAACAAGCATCCGTTCACCGTCATCGGCGTAGCCGCCCCCGAGTTCCACGGGACCGAGATGTTCCTGTGGCCGGATTTCTGGGCGCCGATGATCAATGAGGAGCAGATCGAGGGCTACAGCTACCTCAACAAGCGCTATAACCATGGTCTCTTCGTCGTTGGCGAACTCAAGCCTGGCGTCACCGCGCAGCAGGCGTCGAATGACCTCGCCACCGTCGCGGCACAAATGGAAAAGCAGAACCCGGTGGACGACGACCACCTCGGCTTCCGGCTGGTAAAGGCGGGCCTATTTGGCGACCAGATCGGCGATGCGGCGCGGGGTTTTCTGGCTGCGTTGCTGCTGTTGGCTCTTCTGGTGCTGGCAGCGGCGTGCGTCAATCTCGCAAGCATCTTCGCCGCGCGTGCCGCGGATCGCGGCCGTGAGCTGGCCATTCGCGTGGCCATTGGCTCGAGCCGCTGGCGCGTGTTGCGCCAGGTGCTGGCGGAGGCCGCGCTGTTGTCAGTGGGCGGCGGAGCGATCGGAACCATGGCATCGGTAGCGCTGATGAAAATCCTGAGCCAATGGCATCCCGTTCCCGCGCTGCCGATTCACGTGACCGTCCCGGCCGACGCGCGCGTGTACGGAATCGCCGTGCTGCTGGCCGCAGCGAGCTGTGTGTTGCCGGCGCTGCTCACCGCGCGCCAGATCTGGCAGATCGACGCGATGCAGGTGATGAAGGGAACCGCGCAGACCGTGTTTCGGCGCATGACCGTACGCGATCTGCTGCTGGGATTGCAGGTGGCTTTGTGCGCGCTTCTGGTCACGTGTGCTCTGGTCGGTCTGCGCGGAATGAACCGGCAGCTGCACGCGCCGATCGGCTTTGAGCCCGAAGGCGCGGTGCTGGCGCAGACCGAGATGAAGATGGCGGGCTACTCCGACGAGGCGTCCCTGCCAGTGCAGAAACGCATGATCGAGCAGGCGTCGCTGATTCCAGGCGTGACCGCAGTGGGCACCATCGACGAGCCGCCCCTCAATACCGGAGGCAGCAGCACGCCGGTCTATCGGGAGGGCACGCAGGATTTTCGCGGTTCGAACAGTGCCTTGACGGCGAAGTTTTACACCGTCTCGCCGGGCTATCTCAATGCGGCTCGAACGCGGCTGGTCGCGGGGCGCGATCTCATCTGGCATGACGTCAGGGAGGCCCCGCAGGTAGCCCTGGTGAACGAGACGTTTGCGCGCACGCTCTTTGGGAGCGCCCCGGCAGCGCTGGGCCGCCACTTCGCTGAACCCGGATCGCACGGGGCGACGCTCTACGAAGTCGTCGGCGTGGTCGAGGACGGCAAGTACGACTCCCTCACGGAGGATCAGGAAGCTGCGATGTTCTGGCCGCTGGCTCAGAACTAACGATAACGACGCAACGCTGGTGGTGCGCTCCAATCGCCCGCCCGCTGAGATCGCTGCGGCGCTCGAAACAATGATGGCGAAGATCGATCCCAGCCTGCCGGTAACGATTCAAAGCTGGCCGGATGCGCTGGCGCTGGTTCTTCTGCCGGCGCGCGTCGCCACCGTAGCTCTCGGCGTGCTGGGATTGCTGGCCGGCATTCTTGCCGCCACCGGAATCTTTGGCATGGCTAGCTATGCGGTCGCGCGGCGGCTGCGTGAGATGGGGATTCGCGTCGCGCTCGGCGCGCAGCGCGCGCAGGTGCTACGGGCTGCTCTGGGCCGGACGATGCTGCTGCTGGGCGTCGGATCGGTGGCAGGCCTGGTGCTGGGTGCGCTGGGCACCCGTGTGCTGGCCAGCATTGTGTATGAGGCGACGGTCTACGATCCGCTCGTCGTTACTGGAGCTGTCGGCGCGATGGTGCTCATCGGCATCATGGCCGCCGCGGTTCCTGCGCAGCGGGCGGTGAGCGTGGAACCGGCGGCCTTGTTGCGGGAGGAATAGCGCGTCGAAGATTGTGTGCCGGGCGCACTGGCGATTCGCATTTGTTGGGAAGCCCTACAATGGCCGCGGAGGGATTTCCTGATGAAGCTCAACCGCCGCGACTTTTCCCGCCTCAGTGCGATGACGGCTCTGGCCGGCGCCCTGCCGAATCTGGACGCACAGACCGGCGGCGAAATCTCGCAACGCAAATTCCGCTGGTGCATCGTGGCCCTGGGCCGCATCTCGATGGGCCATTTCATGCCCGCGGTCGAGCTGTCGAAGACGGGAAAGATCACGGCGCTGGTGAGCGGGCATCGTGAGAAAGCCGAAAAGCAGGCCGCGATGTACAACGTACCCTCGCCCTCCATCTATGGCTACGACAACTTCGACGACATTGCGCAGAACAAGGACATCGATGCGGTGTACATCGCGCTGCCCAACTCCATGCACGCGGAATACACCATCCGCGCCGCGAAGGCCGGCAAGCACGTGCTGTGCGAGAAGCCGATGGCGACCAGTGTGGCCGACTGCAAGGCGATGATCGAAGCCTGCCGCAAACATAATGTGAAGCTGATGATTGCCTACCGCTGCCAGTACAATCCCGTCCACCTGAAAGCGATCGAGCTGATCCGCTCCGGACAGATCGGGCAGGTGCAGGTGATCGAGAGCGGTTTCGGATTCCCGATCCAGGCGGGCGAGTGGCGGCTGAACAAGAAGATGGCCGGCGGCGGTCCGCTGATGGACGTGGGCGTCTATTCGTTGAACGCCTGCCGCTATCTCACCGGCGAAGAGCCGGGCGACATCAAGGCAAACTCGTCAGTGATCGACCACGACGGCCGGTTCAACGAGGTGGAAGAGAACGACGGCTGGACGATGAAGTTTCCGTCGGGCATTCTCGCGAGCTGTAACACGACCTACGGCGGAGACACCGGCGGCGGAGGATTCTTCAAGGTGCACGGATCGAAGGGCTGGATCGCGATGGAGCCGGCGTTTCCCTATCAGGGCAAACTGCTCACCGCGCACCTGGCCGGTGGACAGGACCTGAATATGCCCGAGCCGGACAAGGATCCCTGGGACTTCGTACGCCAGGCCGATCATCTGGCCGAGTGCGTCTGGGAAAACCACGAGGCGAAGACCCCGGGGGAGGAAGGCCTGCGCGACTTGACGTACATGTCGCAGATCTACGTGGCGGCGGGGTTGAAGGGGCTGTAGAGGACTCCGTTGCGTCGTACGGCGCGTCCGTACTGCCACTACTAGCCGTTCAGGGTTTCCTGCAGCTTGTTCAGGGTGCTGTTCAGGTTTTTGTCGTTGCGGCGCTGCTCGTCGATCTTGCCGATCGAGTGCATCACTGTAGTGTGGTGCTTGCCGCCAAACTGCCGCCCGATCTCGGGCAGCGACGCTTCCGTCATCTGCTTGGCCAGATACATCGCGATCTGGCGCGGCACCACGACCGCGCGCGAGTTGTTTCGCTGCTTCAGCTCCGCCACGCGCATGCCGAACTGCTCGGCCACCGCGCGCTGGATCGACTCAATCGTGATCTTGCGCACCTGCGTGTCGATGAATTGCTTCAGGCACTGCTGCGCGGTCGGCAGCGTAATCTCCAGCCCGTTGAGGCCGCACCACGCGATCAGCCGCACCAGGGCGCCTTCCAGCTCGCGCACATTGGTTCGCACATTCGAGGCGATGAACAGCGCCACATCCATGGGCAGCGGCTGCGGCAGATGCTCGTTCTCCGCCTTCTTCTGAAGGATGGCGACTTTCGTTTCAAGATCGGGCGGCTGAATGTCAGCGATCAGGCCCCACTCAAAACGGCTGCGCAGACGATCTTCCACCTCGGCCAGCTCGCGCGGCGGCCGGTCCGAAGCGATCACGATCTGTTTCATATTCTCGTGCAGAGCGTTGAAGGTGTGGAAGAACTCCTCCTGAGTGCGCTCTTTCTGCGAGAGGAACTGGATGTCGTCGATGAGCAGCACATCCACGGTGCGGAAGCGGTCGCGGAAGCTGGTCATCTTGTCGAAGCGCACCGAGCTGATCATCTCGTTGGTGAACTTCTCGGCCGAGACGTAAGAGATGGAAGCGCCAGGATTGCGCAGCTTCACTTCATGACCGATCGCGTGCATCAGATGCGTCTTGCCCATGCCCACGCCGCCGTAGAGGAAGAGCGGATTGTAGGCTTTGGCGGGCGATTCGGCGACGGCCATGGCGGCAGCGCGCGCGAACTGATTGCCGGGCCCGCAGACGAACGCGTCGAAAGTATAGCGAGCGTTCAGCTGCGCCGCCGTCGACCAGTCGAACCGAGCCTGCTGGGGTCCAGCAGGCTGCGCGGGACGCAGCGCAGCGCCGTTGGCATGGAGATTCGCAATCGGTGTCGAAGAAGAGGGAGCAAAGCCGCCGTCTTCGCGCACCCGCGGAATCGTCGGATCCTCGTCCGGAGTGATGAAGGAGACGTCGTCGAACTCAAGATGCAGATTCTCGATCGCTTCCTGAATCAGATCGCCGTAGCGATCGCCGACATGCTTGAACTCAGGAGTCGGAATGCGCACGTACAACATCCGCTCGCGCGTGTAGCTGTAGCGAGTGGGCTTAAGCCAGGTATCGAACGATTGCCGGTTAACCTTCTTTTCGAGCGCAGCCAGGATTTGAACCCAGGGATTGAGAGCAACAGAAGGCGTGACGGCGAAAGACATGCGCAATCCTCTTGTGGCAAACGCCCGGGAGTGGAAGCGACCGTCTGCGCCGCAGACCGAAATGCAGAAATGCCCAAGGTGATCCCTGGCGTGTGGAAGCAGGGCGATTGCAGGGGCAATTCTGTACTGGCCGGGAGTGGCTCCGATCTGTCACGCATCGGAAGCGACGGTCAAAAAATCCTTCCGACTACCGCATGGCGTCGAAAAAATCTTAAGTGAACGTTGCCGATAGTAGCACAGCCAGAGGCGAAGAGAAGCGACATCGGAACAGAAAAATTTCGCGCGCACGAAAGTTGCACCGATGCTGGTGAAAAAAAGTAAGAGAGCGCGATTTTTGCGGGCAGAAATGCGATGAGATATACTCGATTCTTGCCGCGATAAGTCGTGTTCTCTGCAGTCGCGCGGCCAATCCGAGCCGTTGCGCGTCCGGAAAATCAACGAAACGACGCGATGCGCATCCAGCCGAAATTGAAAAAGATCAGGAGCCAGTTCTTCCATGCCCAAGCGTACTTTTCAACCNNGTCTCCGTCAGCGCGGGCTATCGCGACTAGGTTCGCCGTTCTCATCCCTCAGCCCGGCCGCGGCCAGCGTGGCCGACACCCCCAGGATTGCGACAGAATGGAGATATGCCGGAGGCACGATTTGACTGGCGCAGCGCCCGTCTGCGGAAACACGCCGACTACCAGCGCGTGTATCGCGACAGCCGCCGGTACTCGTCCGCTTCCATGAGCTACTTCTTTCGCGCACGATCGAGCGAGGACCCGGCGGGCGCACAGCCCCGGGTGGGCCTCACTGCGGGACGTGTTCTCGGCGACGCCGTGGAACGAAACCGCATCCGCCGTCGTATGCGTGAAGCAGTGCGGCTCCACCTGAGCGAGCTTCCGCCGCGCGTCGACGTGGTATTGCATCCGCGAAAGACAGTTCTCGACATCGAGTTTGCGCGCCTCGAGCGCGAAGTTTCACGCGTCTTCGCCAGCGTCGCGGTGGGAGCGGAAGGAAAGCAGTGAAGACGAGCCCGAACGAACCGCTTCGAATCGCGCGATCCGTCACGGCACGCGCTCTGCTTGCGTTCTATAAGCGTGCCGTCTCTCCCGCTTTCCATGCCATCACGCCTGGCGCCTGCCGCTTTCAGCCAACGTGTTCTGAATATGCGGCGATCGCGATCGCCGAGCATGGAATCCTGCGCGGCGGCCTCATGGCTTTGGGACGTTTGCTGCGGTGCCATCCCCTGCATGCTGGCGGCTTCGATCCGGTTCCCGTGAAGCGCGGCGTCTCGCACCTCCACCCATCAGGCAGCGCAATTTCCTGCGTTTCGCAGGCAGAGAACAGGTAACGGAAGTCTTGGCAGAGATACAAAATCCCAATCAGCAGGGCGGCAGCGGCAGCGGCAGCGGCGACATGCGCACCCTTTTCGGCTTCATGGTCGTGTTTCTGATCATGGTGGTTGCGTTCCAGTACTTCGCGCCGAAGAAGCCCGAGCAGATCGCCCAGCAGCAAAAGAGCCAGACGGCACAGACACGGCAGAGTGNNGTCGTCGAGAACGAGCTCTACCGCATCACCTTCACCAATCGTGGCGGAGCCGTGAAATCCTGGCTCCTGAAGAAATACAAAGACGATACGCAGAAGAACCCGCTGGACCTGGTCAATCAAGCGGCCGCGGCAAAGTTCGGCTTGCCGCTCTCGCTGTTTACCTACGATGCCGGCCTGAAGAATCGCCTCAATTCCGCGCTCTATGTTCCATCGGAAACCGGGACCATCGGCGTTCCGGGCACCGGGTCGAAGACGCTCACCTTCGACTACTCCTACGGCGGGCTTACCGTCCGCAAGACCTTCCACTTCGACTCCAGCTACGTCATCGGCGCCGACATTTCCATCACGCAGAATGGCGCGCCCGTCGCAGCGCTGCTCGCCTGGCCGTCCGGGCTCGGCGACCAGGCCACGCTGCAGGGTTACGCCGCAGCAACCATCGCCACGTCGCAGAACGGCAAGACCGACGAGACCGCCGCCAAGAAAGTCGTCGGTGGCGACACGCTGCGCGGCTCATTCGACTACGCCGGGGTGAGCGATCTCTACTTCGCGGCCATCTTCATGCCCACCTCGCCTGAGGACACCGCGGTCGTGACGCAGCATGAATCGCTGGCCGTGCCGAAGAATCCGGCACACCCCGATCCGAACGCCGTCGATCAGATGCCGCTGCTGGGTGCTGCCGTGGGCGCCGCCAGCGGAGGCGAATTCAGCACTCGCCTTTTCGTGGGTCCCAAGCTTCTCGACCTGCTCGACTCCGTCCACACCGCCAGCGGCGAAAACCTCGAGCACGTGGTGAGCTTCGGCTGGTGGGGCTGGATCGCAAAGCCCATGCTCCTGGTGCTGCGCTACTTCGTTGCGCACGGCATTCCCAACTGGGGCTGGGCCATTCTGGTTCTCACCCTCATTCTCAATCTCGCGATGCTGCCCACGCGCGTGATGATGATGAAGTCTTCGCTCAAGATGCAGCGCATCCAGCCGCAGATGGATGCCATCAAGGCGAAGTACGCGAAGTACAAGACCACCGACCCGCGCCGCCAGGACATGAACAAGGAGATGTTCGACCTGCAGCGGAAAGAGGGCGTGAACATGTTTGGCGGATGCCTGCCCATGCTGCTGCAGTATCCGCTGCTCTTCGGCTTCTACCGCATGCTCATGTACGCCATCGAGCTGCGCCAGGCGCACTGGCTCTGGCTGCCTGACCTCTCCGCAGCGGACGCGCTCCACATCCTTCCGCTCTCGGTCATCATCTCGATGTTCCTCTCGCAGTTCTTCACGCCCTCGCCTGGCATGGACCAGAGCCAGCAGCGCATGATGGCCTTCATGATGCCCGCTATCTTCGGCGTGATGATGTGGAACATCGGCTCCGGCGTCGCGCTCTACTGGGCCGGCAGCAACCTGCTCGGTGTTGCCACGCAAATGGTCATGAACCGTACCAGCATGGGCCGCGAAATGCGCGCCATCGCAGCGAAGCGGGCGGCCAAACGCGGAGCCAAAACCATTAATGCCAAGCGCTAAATCGCGTCACTTGCGGATTCGGTGGCTGAGAGCTTCGTCAACGTGGTCTAATAACTTCGGTACCAGGGTCAACTAACCGGGTCAACTAATAGTTCAATGCCGATTGACGACTACTCCGCCGCTGCACAAAAGATCGCAGAATTCCTGAACAGCCTCATCCATCTGGGCCGTCTGCGCCTGAAGTTTCGTATCACCGCCGGTCCCGGTGCTGCAGATCCCGCCGGTCTGGAAGCGCGCGAAATCTATGTCGAGTTGGCCGGTCCTGACGCCGGGCTGCTGACCCAGCGGGGAGGCGAGTTGCTCCGCGCGCTCGAGCATGTCGCCGCCAAGGTGCTGCGCCTCGAGAATGAAGAGCACGACAAAGTCTCCTTCGACGCCGAGAACTTCAAGGCTCTCCGCGCACGGGAACTCAAGCTGGCCGCCGAAACAGCCGCCGAGCGTGTGCGCCAAACCGGCCAGCCCTACAGCTTCGCCCCTATGAGTTCCCGCGAGCGGCGCATGCTGCATCTGGCGTTTCGCTCCTACTCCGACCTCGAGACGGCATCGTCAGGCGAAGGCCTGCGCCGCTATGTCGTCGCGTACCCGAAGGGATATGAGCGCCGCGACTCCGAGCCCAGAGAGAGCCGCTTCTCCGGGCGGCGCCGTTAGACTGGCCACATCCCGCCGCCCGGCGAGGGAGTTGCCAACCGTGCAGCCTCATCCGCAAACAAAGGAACGCGAGTCGGTCGCGCAGGAGACAATCGTCGCGATCTCCACGCCCCTCGGCCGCGGCGGAATCGGCATCGTCCGCCTCTCCGGTCCCCACGCGCTTTCTATCGGGCAGGGTCTCGTCCTGACCTCCGCAGAGCTGGAACATGCGCGCGCCCGCCTCGCCGATGTACTCGACCCGGACAGCAATCAGAAAATTGACGAGGCCGTTGTTACATATTTCGCGCGGCCGCATTCCTACACCGGCGAGGATCTGGTCGAGATCGCCGCCCACGGTTCACCTGTCGTTCTGGAACTGCTCGTCCGCCTGGCGTTGCGCGCCGGTGCAAGGCTGGCCCGGCCCGGCGAATTCACGGAGCGCGCTTTCCTCGCCGGCCGCATCGACCTGACCCAGGCCGAAGCGGTCCGCGATCTGATCGAAGCCCACACTCTTTATCAGGTCCGCGTTGCCGCCGAGCAGATGGGCGGCGCATTGTCCCGCAGGATCCAGCCGGCCAAGCAAAAGCTCGTCGAACTGATTGCTCTCCTCGAAGCCGGCATCGATTTTGCGGAGGACGACGTCGAGGTCACGCCCGGCGAGGAAATTGTCACACGCATCGATACAATTACCTCCGAACTTCAGGCGATCGCTCGCTCCTTTGAGCACGGCCGCCTGGTGCACGGCGGCCTGCGCCTGGCCATCGTCGGCCGTCCCAACGTCGGCAAATCATCGCTCTTTAACCGGCTCCTCGAACGCGAGCGCGCCATCGTGACCGCTCAGCCCGGAACCACCCGCGATCTGGTGTCCGACCGCCTTTCCCTCGGCGGCATCCCGGTGGAACTGGTCGATACAGCGGGCCTGCGTGAGGCGAAGAACGAAGCCGAAGCCATCGGCATCCGCAAATCGCGCGAGATGCTCGCCGACGCGGATGTCGTTATGGTGATCCTCGATGCCTCGGTCCCGCTCCGCGGCGATGAACGCGAGCTGATCGCTTCGCTCGCAGGCCGCCGCGCTCTGGTCGTGCGCAATAAATCCGACCTGAACGACAGCGCCGACGTTGCGCCGGATCTTCCGCTCCCCTCGGTCACCACCTCTGCGCTCACCGGGGATGGCATCCAGGCTCTGCGCGACGCTCTGGCGGAATTCGTACGCAACCCGGCCGGCGAAACTGAATCCGGTGTACTCACCAGCCTTCGCCACTTCGAGGCGGTCAGCGGCGCCATCGCCTCACTCAGCACAGCGCGCGACGCGGTCGGCCAGAAGATCCCGCACGAGATGCTGCTGCTCGATCTATACGCCGCCCTGCGCCACCTCGACAGTCTCACCGGCGAAACCACCGCCGACGATATCCTGAACCAGATCTTCTCCACCTTCTGCATCGGAAAATAGAGCGTAAAGATGAAACAGTTTCTCTGCCCAAAATCTACTATGCTTGCCGCTCTGCTGAGTCTGGTGGCCTTCATAGCATGCACGCCCAAAGGCCTCTCCCAAAAGACAAGCAACGACAGCGGTAAGCAGAAGGTCATCCTCGACACCGACATCGGCGACGACATCGACGATGCCTTCGCGCTCGCGCTCGCCGTCTCCAGCCCCAAACTGCAGGTCATCGGCGTGACCACCGCCTGGGGCGACACCGATCTCCGTGCGCGACTCGCCGAGCGCCTTCTTAAAGTCACTGGCCATGGCGATATCCCGGTCGCCGCCGGACCAAAAACCCACGCCTCCTCGACGTTCTCGCAGGCTCGCTGGGCCCAGATCGAGCCGGAGCCGGTGAAGGGGTTTCCCGACGCGATCGACTTCACTCTCAACGCCATCCGCCGCAACCCAGGCCAGATCACCCTCATCGCCATCGCTCCCTTCAGCAATATCGGCGCCCTCATCGACCGCGACCCCGCCACCTTCAGCCGGCTGAAGCAGATCGTCCTCATGGGCGGATCCGTCCATCGCGGTTATGGCGACCTCGGCTATCTGCCGGACCGCGGCCCCGAGCCCGAATACAACGTGATGATGGATATCCCTTCCTCGCGCAAGCTCTTCGCCTCCGGCGTGCCCATCGAGATGATGCCGCTCGACTCCACGCAGCTGAAGTTCGACGAAACGATGCGCGACACCGTCTTCAGTCAGGCGACGCCCATGACCGATGCGCTCCTGTCCTTATATGAGGAATGGCGTGCCTCAACCGGTAATGCGACCCCAACGCTCTTCGACGTGATGGCCGTAGCCGTGGCGATCAATTCCGACCTGTGCCCAACCCGGCCGATGGACATCGAAATCGACGACAAGGGACTCACCCGGCCCGCCGCCGGCGAGCCTAACGCCGACGTCTGCCTGCGCTCGGACTCGGATCAGTTCTTCCACTTCTATATCCCTGCGATCCTCAACGCGCCGCATCGCTAGAGACACAGAAAATCAGCCCTCAGACCGGCGGCTCGTTTCGCGAAGCGAGATAAGTCCCGCTCAGCTGTGCCACCATAAGTCAGTGCGGCAAGACGGACACCGGACGCGCAGCGCATGACAGCATCAGCTCACGACCGATTCGACCTCACAGGACGCGTGGCGCTGGTCATCGGCGGATCGTCGGGGATCGGCCGTGCCATCGCGCTCGGCCTGGCCGATGCCGGAGCCGATGTGGTCGCCAGTTCGCGCCGCAGCCGCGAGGTCGCCGATGTGGCGAAGGAGATCCGAGCCAAAGGCCGCCGCTCCCTCGCCCTCACCTCCGATGTCCTCGAGCGCGCAACCCTCGAGAATCTGCACAGCGAAACCGTCGCCGCCCTCGGCAAGGTCGACATCCTCGTGAACGCGGCGGGAACCACGAAGCGCATGCCCACTCTCGAGATGTCGGAAAAGGACTGGCGCACCATCCTGCGCACCAACCTCACCGGAATGTTCCATACCTGCCAGATCGTCGCTCCTGGCATGGTGAAGCAGGGCTGGGGCCGCATCATCAACGTCGCCTCACTGGCCACCTTTGTCGCATTCTTCGAAGTGGCTGCGTATGGCGTCAGCAAAGCAGGCGTCGGAGCGCTCACCAAGTCGCTCGCCATCGAGCTGGCGCGCCACGGCGTCTGCGTCAACGCCATCGCGCCCGGTTTCTTTCCCACTGAGCTGAACGAGATGCTGCTGGAGAACACGCCGCGCGGCCGCGAAGTCCTCCAGCGTACGCCCATGGGGCGCTACGGACGCCTGGAGGAACTCGTCGGCACCTGTATCTTCCTCGCGTCTGAAAGCGCATCCTTTATGACCGGCCAGATCCTGGCCGTTGACGGCGGCTTTCTGGCCAGCGGAGTCAATCAGTAGGAACAACGCCACTGCGCGCGCCGTTCCCTGCACAAAGAGCGGCCTTCGGACCGGCTCCAGGCACATTGCAAATTCTCTTCTGGCCTGTCTTTGGGCATGCCAGTGTACATTTGTAGGTTGTCTCGACAAGGCTGCCGCCTTCGAAAGGGAACGTGCGCGGAATTCGCCATATCGATCTGACGGATGTTCAGCTGGCCTCAAGCGAAACCGCGCGGCACATCAACCGCGATATCGTCCTGGAGATCATCCGCACCAGCCAGCCCATCTCGCGCGCCGATCTCGCACGCCGCTCCGGACTCCAGCGCAGCACCGTCTCGCAAATCGTCGAGCAGCTCATCCGCGAAAAGTGGGTGCGCGAAGGCTCCGTCGCATCCGCGCCCCGCGGCCGGCGTCCAACCCTGATCGGGCTCAATGAAGATCTGGTTGCCATCGCCATCGACGTTCATCCGAGACAGGCAATTGTCGCAGTCGTCGATCTCAATGGCCGCCTGCTCGCGCGCTCGCTTGTGCCCCTCACCTCAGATCCCGAAGCCTCGACGCGCCTGCTCATCGAATGCATGCATCGCATGGAACAAACCGTGCCGCGCAAATCCATCGAGGGCATCGGCATCAGCCTGCCCGGCCGCGTCGATCCGGCGACGCAGAAGCTCACCTTCGCCCCCAACCTTCACTGGCCGGACTTCGATATCAAGAAAGTCATGGAAGAGAAGATGAGTCTCCCCGTAAAGATGGAGAACGCTGCCACCGCGGGCCTGCTGGCCGAGCTGACCTTTGCTCGGATGGACGGCACGCGCGATGCCGTGCTCGTCACCATCTCCGAAGGCGTCGGCACCGGTGTCCTGGCCAACGGACAGCTGATCACCGGGACCCACGGGCTGGCCGGGGAGTTCGGCCACATCCAGGTCGATCCCAGCGGCCCCCGCTGCGCCTGCGGGCAGAACGGATGCTGGGAAACCTTCTCCTCGTGCACCGCCGCGCTCCGCTACTACCATGAACTGCAGCCCAAAGCGCGGACCATCGATTTCCCCGAATTGCTCAACCTTGCCGAAGAAGGCAATCCGCACGCCGCCCAGGCTCTCGAGAAACAGGCCACCTGGATCGGCCGTGGGCTGCGCATGATCATGGCCGCTCTTTCTCCCAGCACCATCCTGATCACCGGCGAAA
>PMAM01000344.1:0-732 GCA_003152595.1 Acidobacterium sp. | reverse complement strand
CGCGCGGGGCAGCCGCTCTGGTCTTCCAGCGCCGAGGTCTCATCGAGCCGGCCGCCGCCGCCGAGGGCAGCCTGGCAGCCATTTAGCACCTCTCTCCCGGCCCTGTCGTTTTCCCTTTTGCTCTGAGCCGAACAAATTCGCCCGGCCTTCTGCGAAAATGGCCCTTCCGTCTCCTCAGATCATGACTCACCGCCTCTCTTGTCTCCGTCCGCTGGTCATTGCCTTACTACTCGGCATCGCCCCTTCACTCCACGCCGAAGACGGCTCACAGGCTTGGCTCCGTTACGCGCCGCCGGGCGTCCATACCCGCGCCGCGAGCCACGATAAAATGCCCGCCACGCTTGTGGAACTCGACTCTTCCGCCGAAGCCTTCAGTGCGCAGAAGGAACTGCGCCAGGGCGTGCAATCGATGCTCGACCGCATCCTCCGCGTAGAAATTCCTAACCACGCCAGGATTCCGGCGAACGACGACGCCTGGGTTCTGGGTACCGTTGAAGAAGTCCGCGCAGTACTTCCCGAATACCGCGCTCCCGCGCCAGGCCCTGAAGGCTACACCGTCTCGATCATCACAGCCCATGGCCATCAATACTGGATCGTCGCCGGAGCTGACCCGCGCGGGATTCTCTACGGTGCCTTTCACGCCCTCTTTGGCATTGCGCGCGGCCAAAGCTTCGCTTCCATGCAGGGCACTGAATCGCCCGCCGCGCCTGTTCGCTGGGTCAACCAGTGGGA
>PMAM01000005.1 GCA_003152595.1 Acidobacterium sp. | reverse complement strand
CAAATCCCTCCGGGCCCACCATTCATTTCAACAACTTGGCCGAGCTTGCAATTGGGCAGGGCGTTGCGGTGCGGTGATTTTTGTGGGTATTCCCCCGTAATCACTTTAGGATCCGCTGCGGGCTGCAGGTCACCACTGTGTTCATTTCAAGGTGCCGGTGCAGATGGCTGCGGCGGAATCGCGTCGAAAGTACGTCAGTTCGGAGGCGGTCCGAGGTCGCCCCGGTTGACGGCTCTTGTCAGGAATCTCACGGTAATGTCGGGCTCACACCTGCATACCCACCTCTTCCAGTCGATTCGTGATCGCCGCCCGCGCCAATTCCGGATTGCTGCGGTGGCCCTTCTCAATTTGTCCTGGCGTTCCGCTTCAAGGAACCGCCGTCTATGTCTTACCGCGCTCGCGGCCTGACAACAACGTCGCGAGCAATACAGGGAGGGGGATTCTCGCTTGCTGACGAAGTATCTCCCGCAAGGCCCATAGGCGCAGGGTCCCCGTAGTTTGTGGCCTTCCCGATTTAGCGTAATAGCAGCAAACCTCACCACTGCCCAGCCGCTCGGCGAATCCACTGTTCTCTTATCTGGAGTGAGTACCAATCTAGCGCGGGGACCGTTCCCGGCGAAGTACTCGGGTCGAAACGCCTCCTGCAATGCCTTTTTGAGCGCAGCATCGGCCGACAACATCGCAGCCAAATCCTGCCCAACCTCCTGCCACTGATTCAGCAGGCGGCGTAGTTCGTGACGCCTGTCGCCAGAAGCTTCACTATTCAGTTCACTGCAGATCCTCTCCAGCTCATCCCGATCGGAACCCCCGGGGAACAAGGGGTTTACATCCTGATCGAGTTGGAGAATCAACGCGAGCATATTAATTATTGATATAACACATTTTATGATATTGCGCAATACATTATGGGCTTTTTCCTTCGAAGCGCATGTCCTATTGTGCTGTGTAACGAATGAGCTGATCTGTTATATCGATAATTCACTCCGGAAGTGCTGATGTCCACACCACGGTGCCCGGAGGAGGTAAGAAATGAAGCCGTTTTTGGGTGTACGTCACGTCGCCGCGCTGTTTGGCTGGAAGCCTGCAACGATCCGGCAATTAATACGGCGTCGCGAGATTTCGTGCGTAAAGGTTGGACGCAATATCCGACCGGGAAGTCATTGGCCTTGGAGGTAGGACGTGGAGCCGCTTTTGAATGTACGTCAAGTCGCAGCATTGACCGGCTGGAAGCCTGCAACGATCCGGCAAAAAATATGGCGTCGCGAGATTTCTTACCTCAAGCTTGGGCGCAATGTCCGTTTCAAAGCTGAGGTCATCGCGAGGCTGATCGCTGATTCAGAGATTCCCGCAATCGAGAACGATTAAGTCAGCAACCCGGCCCCGATAAGCGGACACCGTAGGAGAGGGATCGCCATGTCGCTGTATCGCCCGAAAGGCAGCCAAGTCTGGGTCATGGACTTTGTCTTCAAGGGACAACGAATCCGTGAATCTACGGGTATGACATCTAAAACGCGGGCTCGAGAGGTGCAGGATCGCAGGAAACAAGGACTCCGCGACGGCGTGGCGGGCATCCGCTCTCAGCTTAAGCCGCTGTTGTTCTGCACCGCTGCGAGAGAGTTCTTGGAAGCGGTAGGTTTCGCGAAATCAGCAGGTAGCCTCGCCGTGGCAACCGACCAAGACGATCGGGAGCGTTATGAGGAGAGCGCCAAGCACGCCAGAGAGTCTGTGAGGCGAATCCTGGATCACCTGCTGCCTCCATTTGGGAACAGGTTGTTAGTCGATATTGAGGCACGAGACATCGAAACATATCAGGCGATGCGCCTACATGAGAAAGCAGCCAATGCAACTGTGAACCGAGATGTAGGAGTACTGCGACAGATCATGCGAAAGCATGGCTCGTGGGCACGGATTGCACCCGGCGTGAAGATGCTGCCCGAGCGCCGCGATGCTGGTAAGGCGATCTCGCCAGCACAAGAACGCATTCTCCTTCTTGAATGTTACAGGTCTAGGTCCTGGGTTCTTTTTCCGTTCGTAGTAGTAGCGCTCGACACTGGCGGCAGATTCAACACAATCCGAAGGCTCCGATGGAAGGACATAGACTTCGAGCACGGGTGCATCAGGTTCGGTAAAGACAAGACAGTGGCAGGCACTGGCCGTGTCGTGCCACTCAGCCGCCGGGCATTGTCAGTCCTACAGTCTCTCGCTAGTGAGTTTCCAGACCGAAAACCTAATGATTATGTTTTCCCGTGCGAGCGTCATAAGGTGTTTAAAGACCAAGCACTGGATAGCTACAGTTGGTTCACACGGTTGGACCCGTCTCGTCCACTCGGCACTCCCAAGACGGCGTGGCAAACCGTCAAGAAGAATAGTCGCAGGTATTGCCCAAACTGCACGAGTGGCGTTCTGGCCGACGGGTTGGCACCTCTGACTGGATATCATTGCACGGATTGCAGCTACGAAACTGAGGACCTCCCGTTGGGGTTGACCGGCGTGCGCTTTCATGATCTGCGCCACACGGCTGTAAGCCGAATGGTAGCTGCGAAGATACCGTTGCCTATGATCGCAAAGATCGTTGGCTGGTCACCGGCAACCCTTGCCCTAATGATTGCCCGATATGGTCATTTCAGACTCGACGAAATGCGGGCTGCCGTCGAAACCATAGCAGGCGAGGACGGATCGGTGCTTCATGAAGTGGCTGGTGATCGCGGCAAAGAAGGTGAATCGCTTACATCATCATCCCTGTTGCGACTGCCAAGTCGGTTGCCAATTCGCAAGTCGAAGTACGAGAGGAAGCAACTCTATGAAGAAGTATGGAATACACCAATGCGAATATTGGCAAGAAAGTACGGTGTATCCGACGTTGCGCTCGCGAAGGCATGCAGAACGCGGAGCGTCCCGCTACCGCCGCAAGGGTACTGGGCGAAAAAACCAGCAACTCGTAACGCAACACCTCGCCCGCCACTACCTTGAGGTTTCGAAAAGCAACAAATTACCGGGATTTACCCTTCGTCCGCAGAGCAGACCACCGATTGCACTGCCGCGTGGTTGGGTCATGATCGAAGAAAGTATTGGGTTCGCCAAGCGCGGTCAATGGTGGATGAGCGCCCGGTAAGTAAGAGGTAAAAGCAAAAGCGCAGCCCTGATTTCCTCATCCGTTGCGTCCGGGTCTGACAGGTCGAGGGAGATCGGATCCCCACCACGCGGCACGACGAACCACAAACGGTGGAAGGCGTCGTACCTCACGTCTGCGATGATTGCCGGGTACATCCGCAGTTCCACACCGTCTTCGGTCAGGACGAATACGCGCGTGTCACTGCGGTGGGCCAAGTACTGTTCAAAGTCTGCGGGGCGATCATCGTTCCAATAGACGTTCTGTGGGTCGTCATACGCGATGTCCTGCTCCAGACCCCATTTTGCCGTTAGCATTTGCATTCTGGTTCCTCTTTCGGTGCGGCCTGTTTCCGGCAACTTTGGCAGCGTCTCAGCCGTACACTCTTAACCTCCCTGGTCGCCTGCCATTTGTGGAGTCAACGGAAAAGAATTTCTTGAGGAGGGTCGGCTGCGGGACCAACTTCGTCGAGGACCGTTCAGAGGACGGATGGTTGGATCTGATTCAGGCTGGGTTAGGGGCTGGAGTTCGCTCCGTCGGCCAACGCGTCCCCTAACGGCTCAAAATATTTATTTGAATGACTCCACAAAACAGGTCTTGCCCCTGAGGTTACGAATGAAGGGGGAAGATCATGGAGAACAAGCGCAAGACAAAGAAACATGGCCGCAGTTCAGCTTCACGCGAGCAGAAGCGCCGCCAATATCCGAAGGATTGGATGGCAATCAAAGCTCCTGACAACCTCGACGAGATGTTCGAAAACTGGGCAAATTGTGAAGAGCCCAACGTCGGGTGGTGCCTTTTGTGTAATAGCCCCATTCGCACAGCGGCAGACTTGATCGGTGGTACAAATACTCACAACTGCGATATGGGTCGAGCCCTGGAAGTGGAAAGCCAAAGTATGGGGCCCGCTGAGACAGGTAAGAAAGCCCCTGGTCGCCGTAGAGACCGGCAGTCGCGATCCAGTCCGCCTGTCCGCGATCCCTCACCAGAGCCGCACGTCGGCATCTTCTGGTTGCAGAACGATAGGCTGATCACCGACACCACGCCACTGAGCCAGGCAGAGCGATACGGGGACTCGCTCATTCACGGCAAGGGGCACGCCGATCGTTGGGCTGAGCTGCAAGCCGCCGGTACTGTTCCTCTGGAGGTCGAATATGACGAGGTTCCGCGTGGCCGAGCAACGTACGATGCTGTCCACGATCAGTTCTTTGTATTCAGCGATCGTTGCATATCAAAGAAGGCGATCAGGCAGGTCGTTAGAGATATGCGGCTTCCAAAATCTAAAACCATTGAGGCCCGGGATCTGCACTACCGCTGCCCGCGATGCCTTGCCAGCAAAGCCCTATGAGCCACGATCTTGAACAGAGAATCACTGATCAAGCTTTTGGTAGTGGGTCAGTTTGCCCCTTGATGGGATGAAACTGGCCGAATTTGGCAAACGGATTGCGTAGGCGCGGTTATGAGAAACGCATTAGAAAACCGGCAAAGGGTGCGGCCATTAAATTGCCTCAACCGCCTATGGCGTTCAGAACCTTTGTTCCGGGCGGCGGCGTGAATTCGGCTATCTCGTCAACGAGGCCGTACTGGAGCGCCATCTCCCCAGTGAGGTAAACATCGTGGTAACGAATTTGCTACCACATCTCTTCGGGCAGGCTCAAATGAGTGCGCAGGATGCTCTCGGTTCGAGCGTCTTCCAAGCCCAGGTTGGTCGCGAGAGCTTTCAGCTGCTCTGCTCCGGCCCCACTGGGGGGCTTTGCCTAATAATTAATGTAAAGAGCTTAGTTTTTGGGCAAGAAGCCGAGTTTTTGGGCAGCTTCGGAATCGCCATTCTCGTCCCGGAAGTATCCGTTGTTGAAGTATCCGATTTGCTGGCCGGAATAGTCGTATACTGCCGCCCCTTGAACGAACGCTATGCCGTTGCCGTCCAAGTCGTGGACTGTGTCGCCATTCAGCCAAGCCACTGTGAAGCCGTCAGCACCAAAAATCGGGCGAGGCCGGTTCCGAACATTCCTGAGATACCCCCGATCCCGTCGCTGAACTGGTCAGACTGGACTGGGACAGCTTCATTGGCTGAAGCGAGTACACTGTACGCTCCTCACGATCGAATGCTGACAGAGGGGCTTCGCGTATACGGTAACCAGCAGGTCCTGACCTGGTAGCGGACTCTCTTCCCACAAAAGTACGGCCATCTGATCCCTTTCGCCTGATTCTGGAGGCTGTGTCAAGGGCGGAGTAAAAC
>PMAM01000104.1 GCA_003152595.1 Acidobacterium sp. | reverse complement strand
GCGTAGCGCTCGAACTTCGGCTTGGGGCCGAGGCCGAGAAACCAGCGCATGTGGCCGAAGAGGTCTTTGACGTCTTTCCAGTTCGCCACCATCGAGGTGGCTCCCCAGAAGATGCCTTTCTCGCGATGGAAGATGCCGCGGGCAATGATCTCGCGCACGTGGATGATAAACGCGAGCGTGAGGACCAGCGCACAGAATTTGTGGAAGAAGAGGATGGTGCCGAAGCCGTCGACGAGCTTTGCAAAGCGAATGGCCCACGGCGATCCGCTGAACCGCATCATGAGGCCGGTGGCGGCGAGCACCAGGAACGAGGTGAAGAGAACCGCGTGCAGGTACCGCTGCGCCAGGGTGAAGCGCAGGAACCAGCGCTCCTTCCCGGGAGCAGCCCCAGGGATTGCCGGGACGGTCTCAGGAGCGGGCGCGGCAGGCGTGGGCGCGGGGGTAACGGTTGGCTCAGGCATTTTTTCCTCCCGGCGATTTGGTTTTGGCCTGCTGAAGGCGCGCACGGACGAGCCACAACACGGTGTGCAGAGCAAAGAACGTGAGCACGCTGGCGAGCAGCAGGTTCATGAACAGCCGGATGTAGTAGAGCGCCGGGTTCAGCTTGCGATTGCGCGCGTTGGCGTGGGGCTGGTACTGGACAAAGCTCGCGTTGGCGCCCGCATGGCAGCGGCCGCAGGTGTGAATCAGGTTGGCTTTGTTAATGGGCGAACGCGGATCGGAGGCGGGCAGAATTTCATGTGCGCCGTGGCAATCCCAGCAGCGCGCCGTTTCCACATATCCGCCCAGCAGTCCGAGCTGCGAGTGGAAGGTATCGCGGTAGGTGGAGAACTTGTCGCGATGGCAGGAGCCGCAGATGGGCGTGGACTGCATGCGGAAGTCGGCCGAAGTGGGCTCGATGATGGCGTGCGCGGTGTGGCAGTCGGTACAGACCGGTGCGCTCTTGTTGCCGGCCGCGACCGCCTTACCGTGAACGCCTTGCTGATACTGCTCGTTGATGCCGACGTGACAGCTTCCGCAGGTAGCTGCGATATTCGCGCGGTTGGTCCGGCTTTGCGGGTCTGTGTGCGGGAGAATCTTGTGCGAGCCGTGGCAGCTGGTGCAGTTCGCCGCGACCAGCAAGCCCTCTTTGCCGAGGGCGAAGCCGTGGATGGAGTCGATATAGAGAGCGTAGACGTTGGGCAGATGGTATTTCTGCGCCATCTCCGGGTTGCCGTGGCAGGTGCCGCAGGTCTTCGGAATGTTCAGCGGGTAGACGGTGGAATTTGGATCCGTCTTNNGGCCAGCGCAGTTGCCTCATCGGCATGGCACGACTCGCACTGCACCTTCGCCGGATGGTCGGGATGCGGGTAATCGTGAATGTCCTTATGGCAGTCGCTGCACTTGAGGATGCCGTGCACGCCGGCATGAAATTTGTTGGCATCGACGCCGACGTTTTTGCCGTTGGCGTCCTGCATCGTGGTGTCGCTGTGGCATGAAAGACAATCGACGTCCGCGTGCAGAGGCCGTGCGGGCACGATCAGAAGAAGCGCTGACGCAAAAAAAGTCAGGCCAGGCGAAGAAAGGGTCCTCATTGCAGCTCCCGTACTCCTCGGCTCCGTGCGGGGCCGGAAGAGGCAGATTGCACGGCTGCCTCTTCCCTGTTTTCACCGCATCGGTAACGGCTTTTCGCTCCCCACCGCTCCTGCTATTTCTGCAGGGTGCGGATGTAGGAGACGACTTCCTTAATCTGGGCGTCGCTCAGCGTGCCGGCGAAGCCCTTCATCTTGCCCTTGCCGTCCTTGACGGCTGTTTCAAACTGCGAATCGGGCGCCTTCACCATGGTGGGGTCCTTGAAGGAGACGATCTTCATCGCCTTCGCCACCGGTGTAGCGGCGGTGCCGTCCGGACCATGGCACATGGCGCACTTGGCTTTGTAGGTGGCGGCTCCGGCGCTCTGCGCGAAAGCAGGCGCCGCAATAGAGGCGGCGAGCAGGATCATTGCCGCGGTTCTGATGCAATTCATTCTTCAGCTCCTTCAGCGGTACTTGGGTCCCAAGTCCTTCCCGTTGATACCGCACGGGGAATAGCCTGGTCTGTGATATTTGCCACAGACCGAGCGGGGTNNGCACCTCGCGGACTTCGTGTTTCGGACCACGGCCGGTGAGCAGGGTCCACTTGATGGGGTAGATCTCCGGATCGAAGATCACAGCGTAGAAGTGCCAGACGACGATCGCCAGGGTGGCGAGGATCGCCTCATAGAAGTGGACCGCAGTGCTGACGGCCAGGATCGTCCCCGAATGCGGGAGATGGGCGAGGATCCAGTCATTGAGCCAGAGGAGGACGCCGGTGATGGCCATGACGATGGTGCCCCAGACCAGCGCCCAGTACTCGGCCTTCTCGGCGTAATTGAAGCGGCGATAGCGCGGGAGCTGGTCGCAGCGGCCGAGGTTGTATTCGACGGTCTGGACGGCCTCTTTGGCATCGCGAAGATCGGGCATCATGTCTTTGAGCCAGCGGCGCCCGCTCTTCTTCAGTCCCAGGTAAACCATGTGGTACACCGAGGCGCCGATGAGGACGACTCCGGCGATGCGGTGGATCCATCCCCGAATGGGCAGATGGTGCTCCCAGCGGACGATGGGTGTGACCCAGAAGGCATGGGGGTACTTGAGCGCGAAGCCGGTGATCACGAGCACGGTGAAGCTGACCAGCAGCAGGACATGCTGCCAGCGCTCGCTGAGCGTGAGGCGGAGCTGACCGGGCTGCTGGCGATAGCGGGCGAGCACCGTGCGCGCCTTGCGCCGCAGATCGATCAGGTTATGCAGCAGCATGAAGCCGATCGTCACCGGAATGACGATGAGGTAGAAGATCTTGACGAAGTCGAGGATGCGGCCGCCGGGAGTGGTTTTGGAAAGCGTGTGGACCGGACCGATGGCGAAGCGGCTGCCGGCGTCCGTGTGGCACTGGCCGCAGGTCTTGCTCAGGTTCGCGTGGTTCACCGTGGAGCGCGGGTCGCTGGAGGGATAAATATTGTGGACGCCGTGGCAGCTGGCGCAGTTGGCAACGGTCTGACGGCCTTCGTGCGCGGCGAGTCCGTGGTAGCTGTCCTCATAGGTGGGGACGCGATCCTTCGGCATGGCGAAGCCGGCCATTAGCTGCGTGTCGGCATGGCAGTGGGAGCAGGCCTCCTGCGAGACGTTGGCCATGTAGACCGGGGAGCCGGGGTCGCCGGGGGCCAGAATACGGTGTTCGCTGTGGCAGTCCGTGCAGGTTGCGGCCTGAAGAACACCCTTGGCGACGGCCTGACCATGAATGCTTTGCGCGTAGGTGTTGTAGACGTCCGCGTGGCAGTGGCCGCAGGTGGAGGCGACGTTTTGCTTCCAGATCTTCGAGCGCGGGTCGGAGACCGGGAGGATGTCGTGGTTGCCATGGCAGTCGCCGCAGGAAGCGGCATTGGCGTTGCCGTGCTGCAGAGCGCGGCCGTGCACGCTTTGCCGGTACGCCTCCACGGGACGAACCTCGGTGAACATATATTTCGCCGCGAGCTGCGGATTGGAATGGCACGAGCCGCAGGTGTCCGGCAGATGCTGCTTGCTGACCGGCGATTGGGGATCGGTGCCGGGTAATACAGCGTGCGCGGATCCGTGACAGCTCTGGCAGGTGGGAACGTCCGCGTTGCCGTGATCGTGGGCGCGGCCGTGAACACTGGCGCGGTACTGCTCGACTTCGCTGGCGTGGCAGGTGGCGCAGAACTGCGGACCAGCGACGGCTTTACTCACGTTGGTTGTGCCGTGGCAAGTGATACAGGTTTGCGAGTCGTTGGGATTGCCCAGGACAGCGTGCGCGCCGGCGGTCATCGCTTTCGCGGCGTCGGCATGGCAGGTGACACAGGAAGCCGAGGCAGTCCTGGCGTTATGGGTTTGCGCTGAGGCTCCAGCGTGGCAATCGAGGCAGGCAAGAGGGGCGTGCGGCCCCTTCATGTGCGTGGAGGGACTGATGGTGATGTTTTTGTCCCGGGAGTTCTTTAACCCCGTGGAGGGACCGTGGCACATCAGGCAGTCGGAGGACTGCTGGGCGCGGGCCTGGGGGAGAAACAGCAGGGTTGCGAAAAGGATAAGCAGAAAGAAGAAGTCGATCCGGTGGTGATGAGCCCGACTGCCTGCGGAGCGAGATTCCGCAGGCTCTTCTGGATGGGTCCCCATACCTCAGCTTCCCGATTCCGGCCCGGAGTGGCTGGGGTTCTCCCTGGCGGAAATCTCCGCGCCCGAATACGTCGCCGCATGCAGGCTCGGCACAACTGTGGCGGGGTCCGGCAAACGCTGGTCGATCCCGGCCGCCGCTCTGTTTCTGTGCAGTGCTCTGTTACTTCTGCAGCGTACGAATGAAGCTGACGACGTCCGTAATCTGAGCGTCGGTGAGCTTGCCCGCATATCCCTGCATTTTGCCGACGCCGCTCTTCGTGTCCTTGAACAGCTCGGCATCGGTCGCCTTGATGTCTTCCGGAGACTTCAGCGAGCGCACCTTCATGTTCTTGCCCACGGGTGTGTTGCCGACACCATCGGCGCCGTGGCACATGGCGCACTTTGCTTTATAGGTTGCCTCGCCGGTTTGTTGCGCGACGGCGGGAAGAGCAAGAGAAGCGCTCAGCAGAGCCAGTACAGCGATACGGACGTTCTGTTTCACCTTTTGCTCCTTGCTGCGCTGGCCGGAGGGTTGAGCCTCCGGCCAGAGGTCACGGTTCTGGCCTCAGAATTCGTAGTGGAATCCGAGGGTGACGTTGTTGGCGTGGAAATTTCGCGGCGCGGTTTCGCCCGCCGGAGAGATCGTCATACCGGTCTGCTGCGGCAGAGAGGAGCAGGGCACCACGGGCACCGAACCGGAGGATGTTGCCGGAACGGAGGTGGAGCAGTATGCAGCGCCGGAAGGACCGCCCTCCCCATAGCCGTAGAAGTTGTACTCGGCTTTCCAGATCCAGTTCTTGCGAACGCTGTATGCGACGTTCACAAAGGGCGACTGCCAGGTGGATACCAGGGAGCCGGCGACATCGCGAGCATCGTTATAGAAGCGGCTGCCGTTGACCGAGCTGATGCGATAGCCGATCTGCGAGTGGAAGCGCTCCACCGGAGACAGGCTGATGGCTGCTGAGCCGGACTGCGTGGGAGCATCCATGAAGTCCTTCACCGGCCCAAAATCGTACCCTCCTCCGCGATTGGCGGCCGTGGACGGGCAAGCTGTACCGCTGGGTGTTGCCGCACCCGGCAGGGTGGCGGTGGAACCCGCGAGATAGCAGATGTTGGTGGCTGCAGACACGTCGGAGTAACCGTAGTTGAGGTCGAACCCGTAGTGAGAATTGGGATAGAGCTGGGCACCCAGGCCGGCGATCCGGCTGTGATCGACGTGATCGAGCGGACCGTCGAGCGGCGCGATTCCTGTGTTGTTGGTGTTGTTCTTGCGTTCGAGGTCGTTATAGGCGCCAGATAAAGTGGCCCAGGGCTTCACCTTATACAGGGTGTGAACCCTGAAATGCTCAGACTGGCGTGGAGCGATCGGAGTAAAGACGTTGTCTGCATAAAGCAGCTCCGCGCTGCCGTTAAGGTCCCAGTTGGTGGAGGGACGGAGAGCAACGTTCAGGATTCCGCCGTCCTGGTTAATGGTGACGGTACCGTTGATCGTGGGATTGTTGAAGCTGGCGGGCAGGCCACCGGGCTCGGTTACAGCCAACGCGGCGTTGTGAGGGATGCCCTCGGCGATGACATGGTTGCGGTGACGGTAGGTCAGCGAAACCGTGGCGTGCGACCAGCCGTCCCAGGTCGCGGTCACATCGTTGTTGATCCAGCGCTGCCCAAAGAAGTCNNCACGGTTGTCGTGAGCGTCGTGTTGTTGATGGTCTCGCTGCCTGCGGTCGCAGGAGTGGCCACGGTGGTCAGGCTGGTCATGGTGGTGCTTCCGGGCTGCTGCACGCTGGAGAAGGAGGCCTGATCGGAGACGCTGAACTTCTGGCTGGCCTGCCAGACGATGCCGTAGTCCGCCGCCGTGACTTCGCGCCTGGCGCTGCNNCATGTTCGCGTTGGTGTAGCGGAAATCTCCGTTCATCGCGATGGTCTTGATGCTCGAGCTCTGGAAACGGAAGATTTCGGTGGGATAGAGGAAACGGGTGGGCTGGGAGCGCAGGTAACTGAACACCACGGCGCAGGCCGGGTTCACGACCGGCAGGCCGCCGGGCATGTTCGGCGCCGAAAGGATCGGCGTCGTGCCCATGCTGTTGGCGTTGCAGGCGCTGCTGGCGTAAGGAGTGAGGCTGTCGTAGTTGGCCAGAAGAGCGACCTTGGTACCGCTGGATTCCTGCACGGAGTAATAGGACGGATCCATGGTGAAGAAAGAGTCGGCCTTGTAGTGGTCCACCTGTTCTTCAAAAGTCAGCCGCGTGTCACGCAGGGGCTTCCAGTCCATGCCGCCCATGAAGTAATCGGTGCCGTTCCTCTGATACTCCTGGAGCAGAACGTCATAGGAACCGGCGAACTGATAGCCGCTCGGCGACAGGCTCGGGCCTTCGAAGGTATTGTGCGAGTAGCCGGCGCGGAAGCTCACCTTCGACAGAGGCAGCAGGGTCAGGCTGGTGTCGGTCATGCGGCGCACGGTATTAAACATGAAAGGCGACTGGTTGACCTGAGGCCATGCGTAGGAACCGGTCGTCCCAACGGGAATCGACTGGCCCGAAGGGATGTTCGGATTGCCCAGCAGGTCGTAATCGAAGTACTGGCGATCGCGGCGGAAGAGTCCCGAAAACTGGAAGAGCCGTCCTTTATAGAAGTCCAGTTTGGCGAAGTTATCGGATTCGCCGCCCCAGCCGTTGCTGAATGCGGTCAGCGAGTCGACGAGAGTGTTTTTCGCGCCGGGAAGAGCGCGGAGTTCGAAAGTCTCGCCCAGGACGCGCGGCCCGGAATGGTCGTTGACCATGGTGTCGTACATGGCGCCGCTGCCGTCGATGTTGGCGATGCGGCCGCCGAGGTCGACCGTCTCATGGAGCGAATACCCGTTGGGAGCCACCGGCTGCGTATCGGGCGCGGGAGCCTGAGCGACGGAAATGCCTGTCGTCATCAGGAAAATGGCGGCTCCAATGCCTCCGGCGATGCGTCGCCCTGTCGCGGGATTGGTGAGCCAGGAAAGCCAGCAAATCTTGTTCATAGGAAGCCTCACTTATGAAACCTCGACCGTATCGAATGCCCTGGACTGCGCCTTCCGCTGTGGACGAAAGGCGCGGCGGGTTCCATGCGCTATCTCAGAAACGCCTGGTTGATGTTTGAACCGTGAATGTAGGTGTGGCAGCTGGTGCATGGATTCAGCTCGTCCGAGCCCGCGCCCATGCCCGTAACCGTGTGATTGGCCACCCGGCTGTGGCACTGGTTGCACAGGGTGTTGATCGACGGCATGTTCAGCAACCGCGCATTCTGCGAACCGTGCGGCGTGTGGCAACCGGTGCAGCCTTCGGCCTTCACCGCAGCGTGCTCATACACGAAAGGCCCGCGGGTTTCGGCGTGGCACTTCGTGCAGACGGCGTTCTGATCGGCTGTCGACCTCAGATTGCTGTTCTCGAAAGTCCCATGCACGTCGTGACAGTCGCTGCAGCTGACCGCGCCCTCGTTGACCGGGTGATGGAACGGCATGTTGAAGGATGCCTTCTGGTCGGTGTGGCACTGGAAGCAGAGCTTCGGCTGTTCGGCCTTGAGCAGGTGCTCGGGCGTCTCGGAATTATGGACGTCGTGACAGCCCAGGCAGCTAACGTCGGCTTTGGCGTGCGGGGAGCGGTCGAAGTTCGGGTGCGCGCCGGCATGGCATCCCAGGCAGGTCTCATCGATCTGCTTCGTGCCCAGCTTGTCGAAGCGCTTAATCTTCGTGACATCGCCGCCACCTTCGACGTGGGCCTTGCCGGGACCGTGGCAACTCTCGCAGGTAACGCCCTTGCCGGCATGTTCGAGGGCGAGACGGGAGTGAGGATTCGTTCCAAACTTCTTGACCACGTCCTCGTGACATGTGGCGCAGGTCTCCTGACCGACGAAATCCGTCGAATCCACTGCCGCCTTCGATGGGGAAGTTGACGCTTGCTGCTGGCCACCGCCGGCAGCGAGCGCCAGCCTGGTTCCTGCGAACCCGGTCAGTAGCAGAAGACACGCGATGCTGAGTAGGAAACGACGCATGCGTATTCACCTCGCGCAGCAAGCGGGGCCTTGCGACCCCTGGCTCACTGAAATTACCGCTTATGTACTCGTGGAGAATAACGGGGTGGTGAAAGATGACACAGTGATCCAAATCACAGGTTGGGGTTACTTCTGGCGCAGTGATTTGTATCACTTGGCAGAACCCGCTGCCGGGCGGTAGCGAGCAAGGAGTAAACCGATGGCGGGACGGACGAGCGAGACTCTAAGTGCAGCAGAATCAATGCAGGCACGGTGGAGCGCCGAAAGGGTCCGGCGGAGAGGGACCCCTGCCTGGGGGATTACCCTGGTTCGGAAGTCGCTGTGAATTTCCGCCAATTCGACGTGGTTGTTACGGATCTGGGCCAGCGTTACCCGCTCACGGCCGCAGTTCCGGCGTTTGCGTGGTGCTGTGAGCGCCGTTTCTCGAGCCACGCGCGCCACTCGTCCATGCCCTTCCCTGTCGTGCACGAGATTTCAAGAATCTCGATGCCGGGATTGATCTGGCGCGCGTTCGCTTTCGCGGCTTCGATGTCGAAAGGCACATAAGGCAGCAGATCGACCTTGGTGAGAATCAGCAGCGACGATTTCAGAAAGATGGACGGATACTTGAGCGGCTTGTCTTCGCCCTCGGTGACGCTGAGCAGGACAATTTTCGCCTCTTCGCCAAGATCGTAGCTCGAAGGACAGACCAAATTGCCGACGTTTTCGATGAAGAGGACATCGATGTCAGCCAGCGACCAGGGCTCGAGGTGCCGCTCGATCATTTTGCCGTCGAGATGACAGACCCCGCCGGTGACGATCTGCTGGACGGGGAAGCCGTAGCGCGCGAGACGGCGGGCATCGTTTTCCGTCTGCAGATCGCCGGTCAGAACGGCGACCTTTTCTTCGGGACGAAACGCCGCCAGGGTGTTTTCAAGGAGCGTGGTCTTGCCGGAACCCGGAGAGCTGACGAGGTTCAGACAAAGGATGTCGTGCTCCTGGAAACGGCGGCGCAGGTCAACGGCGATGCGCTGATTCTCGTTGAGGACTTTCTGTTCGACACGGACAACGGTCATGGTTCCTCCACTTCGATGAAGGCGATGTCCAGCTGATCGCCACTGACGAACGTGGTGCGGGTACTGAGGCAGCGCGGGCAGGGCGCGTCGGAGAAGGGCGACGATTGCAGGGACGAAAACTCGTGGCCGCAGTCCTGACAGCGGTTCATGCGCGGGCATGGTTCGGTGGTCAGCACGACTTTCTCATCTTCAGTCTCCGCCGTGATGCACTCGAATGCAAAGCGGAGAGCGTCCACATCGACGCCGGACAGAACCCCGATGCGCACCCCGATGCCCATGAGTCTGGCTCCGGGACGGCGCTCGGTTTCCCTGTGGCCGGCCTCGAGAATCGACGTGGCGATGCCGACTTCATGCATCGGGCAGGCTCCGGCGGCTGGCGTTTCGGTTGTGATTCATGATCCCTCTGGGGTGGGATGCGGTGCGATCGGATCGTCTCTTACCAATACCAGGTTTCTTCGGCAGCTGCCAACTGCAGCACCGGGGCTTCATGTTCGATTTGCGCAGCGGACACTTCCGCGCTGGCGGCGGACCATTGTCCGATTTGATCGATGACCCGCTCGATGAGAAGATCCAGCGCCGCCTGGACAGGAGCCGTCAGTTCCGTACTCCAGCCGATAGTCTTCGGCTGTACCCCGAGCACGACGAGCTCCACGGGCGCGTTGCCCATCAGGCGCATGGAGCCAATGAGGTCCGAGAATCCGAGCAGATGGACGCTCTTCGAGATGGGCAGATCGGCGATGGCGTCTCCGCTGTAGCGGAGCACCGTGCCGGGCCGGACGCCGGCATCGATGGCATCCAGCGCGAGCAGGTGCGTGAAACCGTCCAGCGGATAGATCAGGTCGAGGCCAAGCGTGCCGCCCTCGATGAGCGGAACCGAATCCGGAAAGCGGGGATCGGCACGCAGTCGCTGGAGGGCCAGCATGCCGACCGCGTCGTCGGCACGCATCAGGTTTCCGAGGCCCAGAACCGCAATCCGAGGCACGGCCATGCGTGGAGCGCTCATCGATCCCAATTCCGCGTGCGGTGGATTCTGCGCTTGCTGAAGAGTTCCCGAGGCTCCAGGCTGGCGATCTTCATTTCCTCGTCGATGGTCTCGTCGTCCACGAATTTGTAACCGCTGAAGATACTTTCCATCTCGGCATTGCGCTCCGTCATGGCCACCAGCACCGCGCTGTAGACGTGGTGGACGAAGAAGGCCATCAGGAGGAACAGGAAGAAGAAGTGGATAAAGCGGATCCACTGGATGTCGATGATGCGCGGGATCCAGCCGACGAAGAAGCGCAGCGTTGGCGAGCCTTCGACCGTGGCGAAGAGCACCAGCCCGGTGACGCACTCGCAGGCGATCAGGAAGTAAACGACGATGTAGGTGAGCCCGGCCAGAGTGTTGTGGCCGATCTGCTCGAAGGGTTTGCGCTGCTGGAA
This sequence comes from Acidobacterium sp., assembly GCA_003152595.1. Classification (GTDB taxonomy): domain Bacteria; phylum Acidobacteriota; class Terriglobia; order Terriglobales; family Acidobacteriaceae; genus Palsa-343. Next base: position 2,056 of record PMAM01000104.1, on the reverse strand, counting down.
GGAGTAGTAGCGCACCATCGCCTTGAGGCTCTTCCACTGGCGTTGGGTGAGGGGCAGGAACTGCCGCCAGCGCGCCCAGTGGTTGCCGGCGAAGAACCAGTAGAAGCGCACAATCAGCGCGCCGATGAGCTCGAAGCCGGCCAGTTCGTGGATGAAGCGGACCGTACCCATCGTCCACTGGCGGGGGCCAGGAAAGATGAGAAAGGGGTGGTTCATGTAGAGGCCGGTCCAGGTGAGCACGGTAACGGCGGCCACGATGCCCCAGTGGGCCAGGCGGACGGGCAGTTCCCACACGTAGACGGGGACGAGGTGTTCCTCGCCCGCCGCTACGTGTTGTTTCGGAGCGGGACGAACGAGAGTCGCCATCACTTGCCTCCCTGAACCGCCGCTAACAGCTGAGCCGCCGGAACAGAAGAAAGCGACGTGGATTCCTCCGGTTCCGGACCAGCCACGACTTCCCTGCCGTAGCTGCGGCCCTTTCCGTCGACCACGTGCACGGCGCAGGCCAGGCAGGGGTCAAAGGAGTGAACGGTGCGAAGCACCTCCAGCGGGCGTTCCGGATCGGCGATGGGCGTATTGAGCAGAGCGGCTTCATACGCGCCGCGCTGGCCGTGCGCATCGCGCGGACCGGCGTTCCAGGTGGAAGGCACAACGGCCTGGTAGTTGACGATCTTCTTGTTCTCGATTTCGACCCAGTGGCCGAGCGAGCCGCGCGGCGCTTCTTCCAGGCCGAAGCCGGCGCAGGACTTCGGCCAGGTTTCGGGATCCCATTTGTCGCCGTTGTGGATGCGGACGTCGCCGTGGGCCATGTTGTCGTCGAGCTGCGCGATCCACTCGGGCAGCTTCTGGACCACGAGGTCGGCCTCGATGGCACGGGCAGCAACCCGGCCCAGGGTGGAGAACAGCACCGTGGGCGGAGCATTGAACTTCGCCAGGACGGCGTCGACGGTTTTCTTCACCTGTGCATCGCCGGAGGCGTAGGCGACCAGCGTGCGCGCCAGCGGACCCACCTCCATCGGCTTGTCGTCGTAACGCGGTGACTTCAGCCAGGAGTACTTGGCATTGGTATCCAGCTGCTCGTACGGAGGCTGCGGACCCGAGTACTTCGGGTTCGTCTCGCCTTCGCGCGGATGACGGCTGACCTGATCGCCGACCGAGTATTCGTACCAGGAGTGGGTGACGTACTCGGCGACCTTGCCGGGATCGACGGGGTGAACGGTGGAGAGGTCGCGGCCGAGGATCACGCCCCGCGGGAAGAAGAAGCCCGCAGGATCGTCGCTGCCCGACGGCAGGTCGCCGTAGGCCATGAAATTGCCCAGCCCTTCGCCATAGCCGAACCACGGCTTGTAGAAGCCGGCGATGGCAAGCACATCGGGAACATAGACCTGCTTGACGAACGTTTTGGCCCGAGCCGCAAGCTCATTAAAGAGCGTGATGCGTTCCGGATTAATGACCGCTTCCGGCTCGTTGCCATCGATTGCGGTAGACATCCCACCCACCAGATAACTCTGCAGGTGTGGATTCTTACCGCCCAGGACCGCGTGGATGCGAATAAAGTCCCGCTGCATGTCAAGCGCTTCGATGTAATGCGCGACTGCAAGCAGGTTCGCTTCCGGCGGCAGTTGGTAAGCAGGGTGTCCCCAGTCACCGCTGCTAAAGAGGCTCAACTGCCGGCTGGCAACCAGCGCCTTGACGCGGTCCTGGACTCCCTTAAAATAGGTCGCGCTCGACTTCGGCCATTCCGAGATCGACTGCGCGAGTTGCGAAGTCTTCGCCGGATCGGCCTTCAAGGCTAAGGTCACATCGACCCAGTCGAGCGCATGAAGGTGGTAGAAGTGAATGACGTGATCCTGGACGTTCTGCGCGCCCGCGATGATGTTGCGGACCAGGCGGGCGTTGTCCGGGATGTCGATGCCAAGAGCATTTTCGACGGCACGGACCGAAGCCAGCGCGTGCACGGTGGTGCAGACGCCGCAGATGCGCTGCGCCCAGATCCAGGCTTCGCGCGGATCGCGCCCGCGCAGGATGAGTTCGATGCCGCGGAACATGGTGCCGG
>PMAM01000107.1 GCA_003152595.1 Acidobacterium sp. | reverse complement strand
ACATGGTGCCGGAGCTCCAGGCATCCGTGACGCGGCCTCCGTTGACCTCCGTCTCGATGCGGAGGTGGCCTTCGATGCGGGTTACGGGATCAATGACGACGCGCGCCATCTCAGTGCACCTCCGTATTGGGCTTTGTCGGCTGCTTTTCGGTTGGCTTTTCTTCCGGTGCCGCGCCGTCACCGTCGTGCGGATGGTAATGCTCGCGCACCACGTTCCCCACGGCGTGAGCCGCGGTGGCCACGGCCACTGCACCGACGACGGTCCAGCCGATCTCGGCGGCTGTGACATCGACACCGAAGCCTGCCGGATGCGGCAGCCTCTCATAGAAAGGCGACTTGGTATCCCAGAAGCGCGAGGATGCGCAGGCGATGCAGCCGTGGCCCGCCTTCACCGGCCAACTGGTGGCAGTGTTCCAGCGAACCGTCGGGCAGTTGTAGTTGGCCTCGGGGCCTTTGCAGCCCATCTTGAACAGGCACCAGCCTTTGCGATGGCCTTCGTCGCCCCAGGCCTGCACATAGCGGCCCGCGTCGTAGTGGGCGCGGCGCTCGCACTGGTCGTGGATGAGCTGGCCGTAGGCGAACAGCGGCCGGCCTTCAGGATCGAGCGCGGGCAGCTCATTGAAAGTGAGGTAGTGGACCAGGACAGCGGCCGTGTTCACCGAATTGTGCGGGCAGCCGGGCAGGTTCACCACTTTGATTCCGGGCACGGCTTCGTGCAGGCCAACCGCGCCGGTGGGATTGGGATTCGACCGGACCAGGCCGCCATCCCACGCGCAGGCTCCCACGGCGATGGTGGCTGCGGCGCCGCCGCAGACTTCGCGGGCGATGTCGAGTGCGGTCCGGCCGCCGATGGTGCAGTAGATTCCATCGTCAGCGGTGGGAACCGCGCCTTCGACCACGACCAGGTATTTGCCCTTTTCCTCGTCGACGACGCGTTTCAGGGCCGCTTCAGCATGCTTGCCGTAGCCGGCCATGATGGTCTCGTGGTACTCGAGCGAAAGGGTCTCGAGGACGATGTCCTCGATCGTGGGATGGGGGGAGCGCAGCATGGATTCTGTGTTGCCCGCGCAGTCCTGAAACTCCAGCCACACCATCACGGGTTTGCGCTTCTGGCTCAGCGCACTGGCGATGGTCTGCGCGTAACTCTTTGGCAGCGCCAGCGTCGCGGCCATGGTGCCGCAGAACTCCATGAATCGCCGGCGGGAGATACCGCGCCTTTTACATGTTTCCAGAACCGATTCCTCTGTGGCCATTCGGCCCTCCTGTCTGCCTTTCGGGACCTGGAGAATTGCAAACAGACCCTATCTTTGGTGAAAAACGGTTGTATGTGATTGCCATCACCAGAAACGCTTCCCGTGGTTACGCGCCGGCTTCGGACATTCAGCAACAGGAGGAACCAGCTTGCGCGTGACCAGCGTCACACGCGCTCGTGCCTGCAATCACAGCAACCCTATATAAGGTGGCGGGAGACTCTCCGGCAGGGAGGTTTTCCAAATGAAAACCCTCGACGAAGCGGTTTCCAGCAAGCGAACCTTTGTGGTTCCCGAAAAAATTCTGGTAGCGACCGATCTGGAAGATACCGAATATCTGCTCCCCCACGCCATGGCTCAGGCTCGGGCCTGCGGCAGCGCGCTGACCCTGGTCCATGTCATCCCGCCGGGCCAGGCGGTTCCGCTCGATGCCAGCGCCATTCCGTATCTGGACGTCGCTGAAATGAAACAGGCAGCGGAGCAAACCCTGCAGAGGTTGGCGGAGAAGGCGCAGGCCAACGGCATCGAGTGCGACATCGTTGTCACCGAGGGCAATCCGCGCGAGCGGATCGCAACCCTGGCGCGTGAAATGAATGCCGGCCGCGTCATCGCCGGAACCCACGGACGGCGCCATCTGAAGAAACTCCTGCTCGGATCGGTCGCGCACGAGATTCTCCGTTCGGCTCAGGTCCCGGTTTGTACCATCGGCCCCCACGCCCACGAGGCGTCCTCGTTCGGCGCGCCGCGGAAGATCCTGCACCCGGTATCGCTGTGTGCGGGCTACGAAGGCAGCGCGCGGATGGCCATGGAGATGGCGCAGTTCTACCGCGCCGACATCGTGCTGCTGCACGTTCTGTCGCGCAGCGTGCAGAACCAGCCCGACGCGGATCGCGTGGTGGAGTGGACCAAATCCGAGATTCGCAGGATCGTTCCCGACGAAGCGGAACTCTGGACGCACACCGCGGCGCAGGTGGAAATCGGCGATGTGGTGGAAGAGGTGCTGAACGTCGCCACGGAGATGAGCGCCGACCTGATCGTGCTGGGTGTGAACGCGGACGTGTCGTTCTGGCCCATTCACGGCGACGACACCGTCTACAGCATCATCGCCCAGGCCAAAGTGCCGGTGTTGAGCATCCGGCATCTGCCGGGGACGGTGATTTAAGCCCCACGCTGAAGGCAAGCCTCTCCCCGGACGGGGAAATACCTGTCTGCCGAACTGCTGAAAATCATCGCCCGCCAGGACTGTTTTTGTGTTCGGGCATGACTTCACGGCTTGGGGAAAAAGGGGCTGTTTTTGAAAGGGCAACAGCTTCAACTGTGCCGTAAAAAGCTGCAGAATGACTCCGGCTTTAGCCGCGGAGGGAAGATTTCTGCTGCTACCGGCATTTGTCCGCAAGCTGTTGAGTCGTGCCGCGAGTCGCTCCGGGTGAATCCGGGCCTTCAGCCCCTGAGATTCAGCCGCCGTGAAACTTCCGGGCTAACGGTGATCCAGCCCGCAAACCGCCCATGCACTCTGTCATCCCGACGCAAAGCATCGCGCAGCGGAGGGATCTGCGATTGCTGTTCCCTTCCCCGATGGCCCGTCCGAACGGATTCGTCGGCAAGCCAGAAGTAATACCCAGGTCTTTCCAGACCGCGACAAGCAGTACGCTCCGCTCTTCCGGGAGCGCTTTGAATAATCGAAGAACTTCGCAACCGCAGTCAGCGCCTGCATATTTTCACTGGAATTGACAAGCAGATGTTAGCAAGCGCGCAGCGATGGAGCGACATTGGAAGTGCATTGCGGGAGGACATTAGTAACCTTGCGATTGCTTCCGCTGCATGCGATTCTCAGAAAACTGTAATGACGTTAACTCATGCCCACTGTCACGCATTCGCAGCCGGCTTTCTTCCGGTCTGTTTAGGCTTCAGGACCATTGCGCAGCCTACAGGCTCGCATTTCATTCTTCGATAGCGTGAAGTTGGCATATATAGGGTGGCGCATGACCCCTTCTATGTCGAGAGTTTAAGAGAGGTGGCTTCTGTGCGTACCCTGCAAAGAGTTGGCGTTTTTCTAATCCCCGCAGTCGTTCTTTTCTGCGGGTGTGGTCACAACGGCGTCAAGGCGCCAACGACGCTCAGCTACACCACGGCCACGGCGGTCTACACCAGGGGTGTACAGATTACGCCGGACAGCCTCACCAACAGTGGCGGAACGGTTACCTCGTACAGCGTGAGCCCGGCCTTTCCGGCTGGGTTAGCGCTGGGCCCGAGCACGGGCATCCTAAGCGGAACTCCGACAGATGTGGCAGCCTCGGCCAGCTATACAGTCACCGCTTCCGACTCGGCCGGCAGCACCACCGCGGTGTTGAGCATCACGGTGAACGATCAATCGCCTTCCGCGCTTAGCTACTCCACAAACCCGGCGATCTACACCGAAGGGTTGCAGATCGCGCCGGACAGCCCGACGAATACCGGCGGAACGGCGATCTCCTGGGCCGTAAGTCCGGCGCTTCCGGAGGGCTTGAGCCTGAGCACGGTCACGGGGATCGTCAGCGGAGACCCGACATTGGTGGCAGCCGCGGCCAACTACACGGTAACGGCAACCAATTCAGGCGGCAATACGACCGCGGTTCTGAACATTGCAGTGATGGCGCCTACGCTCTCTGCGCCGCAGCCCATACCCAATGTCGGCCAAATGATCACGCCGACGGCGCCCTGGGATTCCACCTTCGAGCCGCTGATACCAGGCGCGGCTGTCCTGCCCCAATATCCCAACTGGCAGGCAGGCCAGGCAGTCACCACGGTAGTCAGTCCGGATGGCCATACACTCCTGATTCTCACCAGCGGGTACAACCGCATCTACCAACCGCTGGGCGCGCTCGGCGACGGCTACGGCGTCAACTACGATGGCACTGCCTATGACTATCCGAACTCGAAAGAGTATGTGTTCATCTACGACATTTCGCAGGGCACGCCTGTCTGGAAGCAGACCGTGACCATTCCCAACTCCTACAACGGGATTGTGTTCGATCCAACAATAGATACAACTTCGACCGACACAAACTTCGGCAGGAGCACGGCATTTTATGTGTCCAGCGGCAGCGGCGACTATCCATTTGAAAACCTCGCCGGCGGTTCGAATCCTCCCCAAACTGCAACTGACATTCCCACCCCCAGCAACCCCAACAACCTCGGCTACACCGGCAAGGACAATGTGCATGTCTTCACTTTGAGTTCCAACGGAACTACATGGTCGGAGCAACAGGAGCTTGTCATGCACCACGGCACCGGCTGGGGGCTCGCCGTTTCCTACTCACCACCTCTCACGGCAAATGGCTCGATCTTCGAGCAGGTTTGCGCAGCCGGCGTGGCCATCTCGAGCGATGGCCAGACCCTGGCTGTTGCCAATTACGACAATGACTCGATCTCGGTCTTCATCGGAGGCCTGGGAAACTGGACGAAGATGCCGGACATCGACCTGCGCCCCGGCGACGGAACCCCCACGACCATGGGCACACCGGGCGGCGAATATCCGTTTTGGGTGCAGATTCAGGGGACGGGAGAGAATCCGACGGCGTATGTGTCGAGCATTCGCGACCGCGAGATCGATGTGGTCAGCCTGGGCTCGACAATGAAAGTCACAGGCCGGATACCGGTCGTGGGCGAACCGATCAAGATGACGATGAACAAGGCCCAGACCCGCCTGTATGTCGCCGAGGACTTGTCGGACACGATTGACGTCATCGACATATCGAGCACCAGCGCAAAGAATGGGACAGCTCCGATACTGGAATCCATCAAGGTCGCCGCAACCCCGGCTTTAGCGACTTCTTACCCGGTAGTGAAGAACTTTACGGGTGCGAACACCAACAGCGTGACCCTCTCCCCGGATGAGTCGCAGCTCTATGTGACCAATGGCAATTTGAATGCTGTCGCCGTGGTCCAATTGACCGGAACGGATAACAACGACCAGGTTACCGGTCTGATTCCAACCGGCTGGTACCCCAATTCTGTCAGCTTCGGCCCTACCGTCAACAGCCCCAATGGTCATTGGGTTTACGTGGTCAATGGGAAGTCGCCAACCGGCCCGAATCCTGGCATGTGCTATCGCGCCGCCGGGCCACCACGCAAGAACTGTACTTCTTCGCAGGAGTACAACCCCCAGCTGGTCAAAGCCGGCTTCCAGATCTTTCCGCAGCCCACAGTGGCGCAACTGTCGACGCTCACCGCGCAGGTCGCCATCAACGACCACTTCTCCGCAACGGAGAGCAACAGCGATGCCACGGTCATGGCGGCCGTGAGAAGCGGCATTCAGCACGTCATCTACATCATTAAGGAGAACCGGGGCTACGACCAGGTTCTGGGAGATCTGGAAGTCGGCAACGGCGACCCTGCTTTGACGGAGTTCGGCGAGGCGATCACGCCGAATCAGCATCAACTGGCGAGAACCTTCGTCACACTCGACAACATGATGGCCAGTTCTGAAGTCAGCAACGATGGCTGGCCATGGAGCACCTCGGCTCGCGCCACCGATGTGATCGAACGCCAGGTCATGCCCTTTTATGCGGGACGCGGCCTCAGCCTCGATTACGACGGTTTGAACCGCAATGTGAACGTGGCCATTCCCACCGTCGCAGGCCGCCAGGCAGCCGATAGCCTTACGCCGGCGGACGGGAATTTGCTGCCCGGGACTACCAACACCGCAGCGCCGGATGGACCGGATGGACCGGATGGACCGGGCGATGTGGATTACAGAGGTCAAGGCTATCTGTGGGACGCAGTCCAGCGAGCCAACCTCACGGTGCGCGACTATGGATTCTTCGTCGACCCAACCACCTATTTGTGCGTAAAGCCGACTGCCTGCACGTCCCCAAACCTGACCGATCCGTTCTCATCCAAAACCCAGGTGGCCTTCTCCCAGAGCGTTTCCCTTACCGCATTCACCGATCCATACTTTCGCGGTTTCGACAACGGGTTCCCGGACTATTACCGTTTCCAGGAGTGGCTGCGCGATTTCAACGCCAACTACGCTGCGGGAGGTCTGCCGTCTTTGAGCCTGGTCCGCTTCATGCACGACCACACCGGAACCTTCAACGACCCCGGCGGATTCGGGCTGACCACTCCGGAGTTGCAGCAGTCGGATAACGACTACGCGGTCGGAATGCTGGTTCAGACCATTGCCGACAGCCCCATCTACGCCAACAACACGCTCATCTTTGTCATCGAAGACGATTCGCAGGATTCCGGCGACCACGTCGATTCCCACCGCACCATCGCCTTTGTGGCCGGCGCCTGGGTGAAACAGGGCGCGCTGGTCTCAACCCAGTACAACACCATCAACTTCGTGCGCACCATGGAAGAAGTTCTGGGTGTGGGGCCGATGAATCTGAACGATGCGTTGGCTCAGCCCATGGCCGACATCTTCTACTCCACGCCGCACGCGTGGAGCTTCACGGCCACCGTCCCGGCGGGTCTCTACCCTCCGAATACGAACCTGCCGCTCACCCCTCCGGTCGGCCTTGTCGTGCCCAAACCAACACACACGGGACAGTACTGGGCGCGGGCCACCAGGGGCATGGACTTCACCGCGCAAGACCGCATGGACTTTGCGGTATACAACCGCATTCTCTGGAAGGGCCTGATGGGCAACAAGCCTTATCCCGCCAGGCCGACCGGAAAAGATCTGCGCCAGAATCGCGAGAAACTGCTGGCGCGCTACCGGCTGTCCCTGAAGCAGGATGCGGAGCAGGCACAGAAGGCGAGCACCAACTGAAGCGATAATGCGGCCATGCACGGAGGGAGATTCCGGTCGCAACGCGGAACTTTTCTCCGTGCATGGACCTCTCCGAAGGCCTTCTGCATTGCGCTCACCTCGATTCCCCCGAGCGAGCCTGCCCTGACCTGAAAATGAGACCGAGGACTTCCGGGATCCCAGGTGCATGGCTTTTGCGGGGCGGGGCGAAGTCCTCAGCCAGCCGGTTTTGTATCAGGGTACGACTGCAGTCTCGACAACCCGCTTGAGCCTCTCTCGAAACCCGCTACGAATAACAAAGCAAAATACTTACCCGCAAACAATCCTGAAATCAAATACATAGCCGCCACTCGAAAATACGCGACGCAATGGAATCAAATACATGCGCGCCAGCAAGGGGGTCGACCCCCCTCAGCCCCGGATTCCCACCACCGACAGCATCCGTCCCGTGAACCCCTGCTCGGTCCGGTACGAGAAGTACCGGTTGCTCTGGCAGCGTGTGCAGTCGCCGACGACCATGATCGACTCAGCCCGCAGCCCCGCGTCCAGCAGCTGCCGCCGGTTGGCCTCCATCAGGTCGAGGTGCAGCGACGGCCCCAGGTTGCTGTGCCCCGGCGCGCGCGCCGTGAGGAACAGCATGGGGTACTTCTGGCGCACCGGGTCCGAGTCCGACACCTCGTGGAACAGGTCGGCGGCGTAGCTGAACTGCGAGCCGAACTCGCTGCGCACGTCTTCGCCCACCGCGTAGCAGCAGGCCGCGATGCCCGGACCGATGGCGGCGACGAGGTCCTCCGGGCGGCTCCGGAACGCGACCCGCATCTTCCCCACCCCGCTCTCCACGATGCGCTTGACGGTGCCGCGCCAGCCGGCATGGAAGGCGGCCACCGCCTTCTTCCTCACGTCGGCGACGAGCACAGGGATGCAGTCCGCGGTCTGGATCGCGAGCAGGATGCCGGGCTGATTCGTCATCAGCCCATCGCCCTGGCAGGACGGTGCAAGCTCGTGCTCGCCGACCGTGAGCACGCTCGACGAGTGGATCTGCTTCAGCGTGACCAGCTTCATGTCCACGGGCGCGCCGAGGGCCTTGAGGAAGCGCCGCCGGTTCTCGATGACGTTCTCCCGCGTGTCCGTATCGGTGAAGCCGAGGTTCAGCTCGCCGGAGCGCTGGTCCGGCCGGTACGCCGTCGTGATGCCGCCGGTCCGAGTGCTGAACCCGTGGATGAGCCACGGCCAAGCCTCCCAGCCCGAAGCACGGATGATCTCGACCCGCGACTTCGCCACCCGGCGGGCGCGTTGCGGCTCGATCACCCTGGGCTTGAGCTTCGGCTCACTCGGCTCACGCTTCCGCCCCCGGCTGAGCGCTGAGCGCGGGCTCGAGGCGAGTTCGCCCTGGGTGAGCAGTTCGTCGATGGGGTCGGGAGAGGCGGTGCGCGAGGACGGCATCCTGATCTCATTCTATCCGGGTGAGCTATATTGTTCGGGGTCCGAATCTGAATGGGTGGGTGTCGATGGATGGTTGTGGGAAGAGCATAAGGACTTGGGGCAGGGTGGCCTCCGGCCGTGGGACGAGGTGCTGGTTCGCAGTCTGGCTGCTGGCGATGGGGATGGCGGCGCCAGCCCCCTGCTTTGGGCTCGGCGAGCCGCAGCACGTGACGACGACCGCGGCTCCCGGCAGCTTCGCGCTGGCGCACAGCGGCACCGTCGCGAAGCTGTGGGTCGATGCCGGCGACTGGCCGGGCGTGATCCGCGCCGCGCACGATCTGCAGGCGGACATCCAGCGCGTGACTGGCGTCGAGGCGGCCTTCAGCGATGCGGCGAAGCCAACGACGGGCGATTTCGTGCTGATCGGGACGATCGGGCGAAGCCCACTCATTGACCGGCTGATCCGCGAGCACAAGATCGACGTGAGCCAGATCCGCGGCAAGTGGGAGTCGACGCTGACGCAGGTGGTGGAGCGGCCGCTGCCGGGTGTGAAGCAGGCGCTGGTGATTGCGGGGAGCGACAAGCGCGGGACCATCTACGGCATCTACGGCCTGTCGGAACAGATCGGCGTCTCGCCGTGGTACTGGTGGGCCGATGTGCCGGTGGAGCACAAGGACGCGCTCTACGTGGATGCGGGCCGCTGGGTCGAGGGCGAGCCGGCGGTGAAGTATCGCGGCATCTTCCTCAACGACGAGGCACCGGCGCTGACCGGCTGGGTCAACGAGAAGTACGGCGGCTACAACCACCTCTTCTATACGAAGGTGTTCGAGCTGTTGCTGCGGCTGCGAGCGAACTTCCTGTGGCCGGCGATGTGGAACAGCTCGTTCGCAGTCGACGATCCGCTGAACGCGAAGCTGGCGGACGAGTACGGCATCGTGATGAGCACCTCGCACGAAGAGCCGATGATGTGCGCGGAGAAGGAGTGGAAGCGCGCGGATGGCCCGTGGAACTACACGACGAACCAGAAGCGCATCGACGAGCATTGGCGCGGGTGCATGGAGCGCGACAAGAACTACGAGCAGGTCGTGACGCTGGGCATGCGCGGCGTGAACGATACGCCGATGTCCGAGTCGGCAAACACCGACCTGTTGGAGAAGATCGTCTCCGACCAGCGCCAGATTCTCAAGGAGACCGTCAATCCGGACCTGAGCAAGGTGCCGCAGGTGTGGGCGCTCTATAAGGAGGTGCAGGGCTACTACGAGCGCGGGATGCGCGTTCCCGACGACGTCACGCTGTTGTGGAGCGACGACAACTGGGGCGATCTGCGGCGGCTGCCGACGGCCGAAGAGCGCACGCGCAGCGGCGGCGCAGGCATCTACTACCACTTCGACTACGTGGGCGGCCCGCGCTCCTACAAATGGCTGAACACGAACTACCTGCCGAAGATTCAGGAGCAGATGAACCTGGCGCTCCAGTATGGAGCGACGCGGATCTGGGTGGTGAATGTAGGCGACCTGAAGCCGATGGAGTTCCCCATCGAGTTCTTCCTCTCGATGGCGCGGAATCCGCAGCGCTGGGGCAAGGACCATCTGCAGGAGTTCACGCAGCTGTGGGCGGCGCGCGAGTTCGGCCCGGAGCATGCGGCGGAGATCGCCGATCTGATGACGCGCTATACGCAGTACAACGGGCGCCGCAAGCCGGAACTGCTGGAGCCGGATACATTCAGCCTGATCCACTTCAACGAAGCGGACCGGGTGTTTCTCGCATGGGAGATCCTGAGTGGAAATGCTCAAGATGTTAGTAAGGAGCTGCCAGATGCATACCGCCCTGCCTTCTTCGAACTCGTGCTTTACCCGATCATGGCTTCCGCGGTCGTCAACGAGCTCTACATTGCCGCAGGGCTAAATCACCTCTATGCGACCCAGGGCCGCCCGAGCACCAACGACCTCGCTGACGAGGCGAGGCGGTTCTTTGCCGAGGATGCCGAGCTGAGCAACAGTTACAACCAGCTCCTCAACGGCAAGTGGGACCACATGATGGACCAAACCCACATCGGTTACACCTTTTGGAATGAGCCACCCGTCAATGCCATGCCCGCCGTGACCCAGATCCAGCTTCTGTCCGGTGCCCACATGGCCGTCGCCGTCGCGGACTCACCGATGGCAGTCGGAGGGCCGTTTCCGCCGCTCACCCTGCCCACCTTCGAGAACTACAACCAGGGTTATTGGATCGATGTCTTCAACCGCGGCGACAAGCCGTTCAAAATGACTGCCACAGCGGACCAGCCCTGGATTCACGTCACCCCAGCCTCAGTCGATATCGCGAAAAATCAACGGCTTGAAGTCAGTCTCGACTGGAGCGCGATCCCCCAGCACCAAGCCTCGGGCTCCATCACCATCCAGCAGAAGGACGGCCCGGCGGTGACCGTTCGCGTCCAGACCCTCTATCCCGCAACGCCTACGCGCGGCAACATCGACGCCTTCGTCGAATCGCATCATCTCGTCTCGATCGAAGCCGAGCACTTCACCGCAACGACCCCGCCCGGCCCCCCCTCTTCCAGTTCGGCACCCGATTCTCCAAACACCGCCCATTGGGAGCGCCTGCCCAACTTCGGCGAAACCCTCAGCGCCATGACCATCTTCCCCGTCACCGCGCCCAGCCTCGAACCCCCGCAACCCGCGCCCACCCTCGACTACCGCATGTACCTCTACGACTCCGGCAAGTGCGACGTCCAGGCCATCCTCGCCCCGACCAACAACTTCGTGCCCGGCCGCGGTCTGCGCTATGCAATCTCCTTCGACGATCAACCGCCCGTGGTGGTCGATGCCCTCGCCGACAACTCGCAGAGCGCCTGGGAACAAGCCGTAAGCGACGGCGTGCGGAAGATCACGACGCCGCTCACCATCGATCAACCGGGTTATCACACGCTCAAGGTGCGGATGGTCGACCCCGGAGTCGTGCTGGAGAAGCTGGTGGTCGGGTTCGCCGACCCCACCGCGAGGTTCCCCGGCTTTGCGGGCGGCCCGAATCGGCCGCTGATTCCGGACAGCTACCTCGGTCCGCCGGAAAGCTATTTTCGGATGTCGCAATCTGCCGAGCGCTGAGGCTGCGATCAGCGGCCGTGCGAGGGATCGGGCGAGCGGCTGACGTTGAGGTCGAGGAAGGTCTGGCCGGACTGCGGAAGGCCGGGCGGGTAACAGTGTCCGTCGGCGGCGTAGGTTCGGGCGCAGGCGACAGTATCGTCGGGGCGGCGTGGGGACTGGGCGTATTGCCAGACGAGGGTCTGAGGGAAGCCGCTCTTCGCGGGATCGAGGGGCGGGGTCGGGATCGCACAACCGGGAGACGGCGGGCACTGGTCGTTCCAGACCCAGAGCTTTGCGGTCGGGAAGCGATGGGAAACGTCCTGGGCGGTGGAGATTCGTTGGGCTCCGGAAGGCACGGGGATTCCGGAGCAGTAAACGCCAGCTGTGAACGCGGACCGGTTGACGGCTGCGATCCAGGCTCCCAGATAGTCGGCTTGCTCGGGTAAGAGGCTGCCGCCTTCCTCCTGATCGAGGAAAAGAACCGCCCTGGGCGGGAAGCCTTCTCGTTTCGCGGCGGCGTTGGCGGCGGCGGCGTCTTCACGGCCGAGAGCGGCGGCGTCCTGACCCTTGAGCTGAGCGTCGAGGCGGCCGTTGAAGAGGATGAGAAAGCCGAAGCCGGCAGCACGGATCAGGCTTCTCTTCCCTGCCCACGGATTCATGTTCATGCCGGGCGGATGGTTGAGCCAGTAGCCGGTATAGGCGAAGGTCTTGTGCAGCGCGGCCAGGTTCTCATCGCCGGGATAGCCGTTCTCGTCGAAGCCGGCCCAGGTCCTTTGCGCTCCGGCGACGATCGAGACGGATAAGAGGAGCGCCGAGACAATGCAGACCGGCAGCCGTCTGGACTCTGCCAACCAGCGAGATGCTGAACCTACCACTCGACCAGTTCCACGCGGCGGTTCTTCTCGCGTCCTTCGTCGGTGGTGTTGGGCGCCACCGGTGAATACAACCCGCAGCCAAACGAGTCCAGCCGACTCGCTGCGATTCCCATCTTAGTGGTCAGTTCCCGCACCACGCTGGCGGCGCGCCGCCGGCTCAGGTCGATGTTGTAGTCCACCTTGCCCTGGTTATCGGTGTGCCCCACAACGTGCAGTCTCAGCGATGGTTCGCTCTTCAGCAGCTTCGCGATCTCCTCCAGCGTGGGCTGCGACTCCGCTTTCACCACGTCCTTGTCGGTGTCGAAGTACAAGCCGTAAAGCGCCACCTTGCCTGAGTCGTGAAGCGCCTGTTTCATGTCATCGGCGTTCACGAACGTCATTTTCTTTTCCATCTGTTGGGGCGTCACGACTACGATCTGCGCCACAGCAGACTGGCCCTTCTTCACCTTGCCCTGCAGGCGGTCGGGAAGGACGCCATCCTTGTAGACCGTGACAAACACGACATACCAGGTGGGATCGGCATCCTTGCTTTTCCCTACCAGCATGCGTTCTTCCGCTTCGTTGTAAGCGAGGAGTTGTGCGACACCGCTGTCTTCCGCAATCTTGTTGAAGGTCGGGCCAAACCATCCGTGCTGTCCGACGGCTTTTTCGTACAGCGTCGTGATCCCCAGCCGCTGAAATTCCAACTTATAGTTTCGAAACAGTTCTGTGGGCGTGCGACCGTCGGGAGCCAGGTAGGTGTAGTAGCTGACCAGTCCTTCAATCGGTTTGCTTTTGGCGTAGGCGGGAGGGTACATCTCCGTCGGCGCGCCGAGCGGCAGCACGTACTCATCGAACCTTGGAGCGCGATATCCGATTATTTCGCTGCCCTCGTACCGCTTCATTCCTGCCGGATCCTTCGAATCCGGGACGTCCTGCGCGCGCGCAGAAGAACCTGCAGCGAGGCTCATCAGCACAACGGCTATCGACATCGCGGCAATCCGTGCCGCCCCCCATTTTTTCCCCGCCCCGCTGCCCCAACTCCGCTGTTTGTTCCTGGCCATGGATATCCCCTTGTGTCGATTCGAATGACGCCTTGAATGTTATCCAGCGAGGCGGTTTCAACATTCTAGGACCGGATCCGCGGATTGACGACCATATAAAGCACGTCCGTCGCGAGGTTCACCAGAACATACGTCAGCCCGATGGCTAAGATGCAGCCCTGGAGCAGCGGATAGTCGCGGTTCGAGATGGCGGAAACCGTGAGGCGTCCGATGCCGGGCCAGCTAAAGATGGTCTCGGTGACGATCGCCCCGGCCAGCAGCGCGCCAAACTGCAGGCCGATGAGGGTCATCACGGGGATCATGGCGTTGCGCAGGGCGTGCTTATAGACCACGGTGCGCTCGGGCAGGCCCTTGGCGCGCGCGGTGCGGATGTAGTCCTGGCTGAGTTCCTCGAGCATGGAGGTGCGGACCATGCGGGTGAGGATGGCTGCCAGCGCGCTGCCCATCGTGACTGCGGGAAGGACGAGGTGCGACAAGTCGCCGGCGCCGGAGACGGGGAGCCATCCGAGTTTGATGGAGATGAGGAGGATCAGGATAGGACCGAGCGCGAAGGCCGGAAACGACAAGCCGAAGAGGCTGACGACGCTGAGGACGTGGTCGCGGGTTTGACCGCGGTGGAGCGCGGCGCTGATGCCTGCGGGAATGGCGAGCAACAGCGCGATGACCAGCGCGGCGGTGGTCAGCTCAACGGTGAAGGGGTAGCGCGTGAGGACCAGATGGGTGACGGAATCGTTGAGGCGGATGGAGTGGCCGAGGTCGCCGTGGAGGACGCCGCGCCAGTAGCGAGCGTATTGCGTGCGGAGAGGCAGATCGAGGCCGTAGGCGTGGCGCAGGGCGCCAATGTCGGCGGGGCGCGCGCCTTCGCCGAGCATCTGCTCAACCGGATCGCCAGGAACGATGTGGATGAGCAGGAAGACGATGGAGACGACCAGCCACAGGACCGGGAGCGTAAAGCCGAGGCGCATCAGGAGAGAGCGCAGGAGCCTTTTCATCCGGCGGCTTTCTCCGGCAGCGGCTCGAGCTGTTCGATACGGACTTTGCTGATGCGGCGGCCGCTCATCTCGGCGACGGTGAGACGGCGGCCTTCGAAGTCGATGGATTCGCCACCCTTCGGGATTTTGCCCAGCCGCATCAGGAGGAATCCGGCAAGGGTTTCGACGCCGCCGTCGCGCGGGAGATGCCAGTTCATCTGGGTTTCAAGGTCGCGCAGGCTCACGCTGCCGTCGAGGACCATCGCACCGGTGGTGGTTGCCAGCATCGCGCGCGGGGCGACGTCGAACTCATCGTCCACTTCGCCGATGAGCTGTTCGATGGCGTCTTCGACGGTGACGACGCCGACCGTGGATCCGAACTCGTCGACGACGATCGCGATGTGGCGGCGGCGCTGCTGGAACTCGTGGAGGAGGGCGAGGACCGGCTTGGTCTCCGGCACGACCAGGACCTCGCGCATCACCTGCCGCAGGCGCAGCTCGGTGAGGGGCGCCGTGGAGAAACGCGTGGAGGCGGTGGCCCGGAAGTGCATGAGGCGGCTGATGTCCTTGGAGTAGACGACTCCGACGATGGCTTCAGGACCGCGCGCGGGATCATAGACGGGAATGCGCGAGTGCTGCTCGTCGACGATGCGGGCGCTGGCGTCTTCGACGAGCATGTCGGAGGGAAGCGAGAAGATCCGCTGGCGGGGGGTCATAATCTCGCGCGTGACGACTTCGTTGACCTCGACAGCACGATGGATCAGAGATTCCTGATACTCGGGCAGCATGCCCATGCGGCGGGCGGCGGTAGCGATGAGCTTGAGCTCTTCCGGGGAATGAACGGCGCCTTCATTGGTGAAGGGTGCGCGGAAGAGGCGCAGGACCAGGACAGCGGAGCGGTTCATGAGGCGGACGACGGGGCGGGCGAGATGGATGAAGACGTCCATGGGCCCGGCGACGGCGATGGCGATCTGATCGGCGCGCTGCAGGGCCAGGGCTTTGGGCACCAGCTCACCGAGCAGCACATCGAAGTAGGTGATGAGCGCGAAGGCCAGGGGGACGGCGACGATGTGGGAGTAGAGATGCCCATGGCGGAGGCCGCTGAGCGGCTGCTCGATGAGGCCGGCGATGGCGGGCTCTCCCAGCCATCCCAGGGCGAGGCCGCAGAGGGTGACTCCGAGCTGCACCGCGGGCAGGAAGTCGCCCATGTTTTCCTGCAGGCGGCGGACGATGCGGGCACCGGGTTTGCGCTCGGCGATGAGCTGCTCGATGCGCGTCTCGCGGACGCTGACGAGGGCGAACTCCGCCGCCACAAAGAAGCCGTTCGCCAGAATCAGGAGCACGATGGCGANNGCCCGAGGCGAACGGCCAGCTCTGCAAACCAGGGCCTACTGGTTCCCTGCTTCGGTGCTCTTAATGAACTCCGCGACATGGTCATGCAGTTGTTTGAGGCATTCGTCCTTCACGTAGACCATGTGGCCGGACTCGTACCAGGCGTACTGGATATTGCCTGCCAGTTTGTCGGAGATGGGCAGGTGCTTGTCCTCATACATGGCCGCATAGAAGGGCGTGGCCAGGTCGTAGTAGCCGCCGTTGACGAGAACCTTGAGCTTCGGATTGGTCTTCATGGCGGTGGCCAGGTCATTGCTGACGTTCATCAGAGGAAAGTCCTGGCGTTTGAAGTCCCACTGGAAGCCGCCGCCGAAATCAGCCTCGGGCAGATACGTCTGGCCTTCCCCGTACTTGAGGGTCTGGCGGACGTACTGGTTGAAGAGCGCGACGTAGGCCGAGGAGATGGCTGAACTCTGCGGGTCGTAGTCAGCAGTTTCGCTGAGCGGGTTGATCGAGGGGCCAGTGAAACGGGTGTCGAGGCGACCGGTGGTGTCGCCGGTATCGTCCTGCAAGCTCTTTTCAAACTGACCGCCAGCGATGCGCAGGTCCCCCCTCATCAGGTAGTCGACGGGAAGGCCGGTGTAGTCGTGGAGCTTCTGCGCGATGGCCTGTTTGTCGGTCTGGCTGAGGTCGGTTCCTTTCGCGAGGGCCTGGGTGTAGGGACCCATGGCGAAGTCCTCGACCTCCTTCAGGAAAGACTGAAGGTCGGGATGCTCCTGGGGCAGTTTGTGGTGATAGCGGGCGGTGGCGGCGTAGGTGGGCAGGGCCAGCTCATAGGTGAGGTCGATGCCCGGGTTCTGGTGTGCAGCATCGATATCGGTGCTGAAGTTGAAGATCTGCGAGAGCAGGATGACGCCGTTGAGGTCGATGGTCTCCTCGTTTTCGAGGATGTTGGAGAGGACGGCGGAGCGGGTGGTGCCGTAGCTTTCGCCAAAGATGTACTTGGGCGAGTTCCAGCGGTTGTATTTGGAGAGGAAGCGCTTGATGAAGCGGCCGTAGGCGTGGCCGTCCTCGTCGATGCCCCAGAACGCCTTGCCGGCGTCCTTGCCAGTGAGGCGGCCGAAGCCGGTGCCGGGCATATCGATGAAGACGAGGTCGCTGACGTCGAGGAGGGAGTAGGCGTTGTCCGCGAGCTTATACGGGGCGCCGGGCAGATGAGTATCCATCTCGGTGACGACGTGTTTCGGACCGAAGGAGCCCATGTGCAGCCATACGGTGGAGCTGCCGGGACCGCCGTTGTAGATGAAGGTGATGGGACGCTGATCGGCGTTGGCGTCGCGCTTGAAGTAGGCGACGTAGAACATACGGGCGAGCGGCGGAGCCTGGCTGGCGTCCTTGGCGGCGGCGACCTGGGCGGCGAGATCGGTATCGGGCTGGGGCTTGCCATCGGGACCGAGCTGCGAGTCCTGACCGGTAGTGGCTCCGACGGTGATGGTTCCGGCGACGGCGTTGTAGAGGATGTGCTGGCCACCGGCATCGAGGGTGCCCTGGGTGGTGACCTCCAGGGAGGGTTTCTCAGCGGGTTTTTCGGCTGGCTTTTCTGCAGATTTGTCGGCTGGCTTGTCGTCGCCGGCGGCGAACATTAAAACGGGCGAGGCCGCAAGGACGGCGACGGCAAGGATCGCCCAAACACGGGTTGACTTCAGCATTCACTGGCTCCTGGGAAACAAAGATGAGAACAAAGGATGGGGAAACGCAGATTATAGTGTGCCGCGAGCGAAAGTGGTCAAGGATGTGACCGACGGGCGAGAGAGTGAGAAGGCTCAGGCTCCGTTCAGGTCCAGTTCCCAGGTCTGACCCAGCAAATCCTTGCCGAAGCTGTGGTGCGGTTCCTCGCGGACAAGACGAAATCCGGCCTGCTGGTAGATACGGTGAGCGGCGGTGAGGATGCTCTGGGTCCAGAGGGTGATGCGCTGGTAGCCAGCTTCGCGGGCGAAGCGAACGCACTCGTCGACGAGCGCATGGCCGAGGCCTAGCCCGCGGGCACGAGGATCGACGTAGAGGAGACGGAGTTTTGCAGTACCAGGCTGTTCAGAATGGCGCACGAGGAACACGTGGCCAACATGCTCTCCGGCGACATCGGCAATCCAGCAGCGTTCCTTTTGCGGATCGAAGTGCTCGGTGAAGTCGGCAACAATGCGGGCGACCAGGGCTTCGAAGGTGGCGTCCCATCCGAACTGATCGACATATCCTTTGCCTTCGAGAGCCACGACTATGCCCATGTCGCCAGGACGGTGCGGACGAAGGGTGAACGGCGGCGGTGCAGGATCTTTGCCGAGGACGGCGTCCTCGATGGCGCCCATGGCTCCGATGAAGCGCGCGCGGGTGGAGGCCGGCATGCGGGTGAGGAGGTCGCGAGCCTGTTTCTCTGAGCGCTGATTGAGCGTGCGAAAGACGGCGCGACCTTTTGGCGTGAGGAGAAGATCGGCGGCGCGGCTGTCGGTTTTTGAAGTTCTCCGTTTTACGAGTCCGGCTTTTTCATGTTGGGTGAGGATGCGGCTGAGGTAGCCGGCGTCCATGCCCAGAGCCTCGGCGATTTCTTTCGCGCGAGGGTTGTCACGGGTGGCCAGTTCATACAGGACGCGGCCTTCGGCCAGACTATACGGGGTGCGGAGAAAGCGATCGGTGACCGTTCCGATGAACCGCGTGTAGAGGCGGTTGAAGCGGCGAAAGGCAGCGGCATCGGCGCGGAGGGCGGCGTCGGGCATGGAAAGAGGATGGAGCGATTTAGTTGACTTTGTCAAGTATCCGCCATCCGGGATATGGGTTGCCGGAAACCGAATCGCGCCGATTTATTCCGTCAGGGACAAAACTGCATCGCGGCGCTATGATGCCCCGTCATAATGTTTGAGGAGAAAAGCATGCGCGAAGGAAAACTGCTGATGATCGTGGGCGATTACGCCGAGGACTACGAGACGATGGTGCCTTTCCAGGCGCTGCAGATGGTGGGGCATACGGTCCATGCCGTTTGTCCGGGGAAAAAAGCGGGGCAGCAAGTGCGTACGGCGATTCACGATTTCGAGGGCGACCAGACCTACTCGGAGAAGCGGGGGCACAATTTCACGCTGAACGCGACGTTTTCCGAGGTTAGTGAGGAAGACTATGACGGGTTGGTGCTGCCGGGCGGCCGTGCGCCGGAGTATCTGCGGCTGGATGGGCGGGTGCTGGGACTGATCCGGCATTTCACCGAGGAGCACAAGCCGATCGCGGCGATCTGCCATGCGGCGCAGATGCTGGCGGCGGCTGGAGTGTTGCAGGGCAGGAAGGTGAGCGCCTACCCGGCGTGCGCCCCGGAAGTGGAACTGGCGGGCGGAACGTATATGGCGGTGGAGATGACGGCGGCGGTCGTGGATCGGAACCTGGTGACGGCTCCGGCATGGCCGGCGCACCCGGCGTGGCTGGCGAAGTTCCTGACGGTGCTCGAGGAGCATATAGCGCACAAGGCGGAGCCGGCAGTCACGACGCGGTAAACGGTATCAACCCGGGGCCGAACTGATTCGGTACCAGTTCGGCTCAAAATTCGGGAAATATTCAAGGGGGAGTATTGACTGTGNNCGGAGGTCTTTCCCTCGCCTGATGAGAAAACATCTCGAGATCACTCCCAATCTTGAGCCCCTGTTCGGGACCCGCGACGAAAATCTGAGACTGATGGAGGATGCTCTCCATGCACGCATCGATCTGGTATCCGATGCCGTGATGGTGGAGGGGTCTGAGGAATCGATTGCGCGTGTGCAGCGAATTTTTCAGGACTACGAGGCGCTCCGGCGCCAGGGAATTCTGCTGCAAAACGGCGAGCTAAACGGGATGCTGCGCCTGGTGACGGCGGACCCCTCTGTGTCGTTGCGCAGCCTGGCCGAAAGCGGAAAGCAGCGTTCGGCGGGCATCAAGCGGATGGTGCAGCCGCGATCGATGAATCAAAGGCTGTACGTCGAAGCCATCGAGCAGGAAGACATGGTCTTTGGCGTCGGCCCCGCTGGGACGGGGAAAACCTATCTGGCGGTGGCGATGGCGGCGGCGGCGCTGCTGGCGAAGAAGATCAGCCGGATTGTGCTGGTGCGGCCGGCGGTGGAAGCCGGTGAGCGGCTCGGGTTCCTGCCTGGAACGCTGCAGGAGAAGGTGGATCCGTACCTGCGCCCGCTGTACGACGCGCTCTACGACCTGCTGGAGCCGGAGCGCGTGGACAAGATGCTGGAACGGAACGTGATCGAGGTGGCCCCGCTGGCGTTTATGCGCGGGCGCACGCTGAATGATGCGTTCATCATCATGGACGAGGCGCAGAACACCACCAGCGAGCAGATGAAGATGTTCCTGACGCGCATGGGGAACAATGCCAAGGCAGTGATCACGGGGGACATCACGCAGATCGACCTGCCGAATCCGCGGAAATCGGGGCTGGTGGAGGCGATGAATATCCTCGATGGCGTGGACGGGATCCGGTTCATTCGGTTCGAGGATGGCGATGTGGTGCGGCATCACCTGGTACAGCGGATCATTCGGGCGTACGAAGGCTTTGGGCGAGGCCAGCGGGAGCTGCCACTGGCGATCGACGGAGAGGACGAGGTACGGTTCTCGCAACCCCAATAACCGTTGTGTGCCGGCAATCCGCGAAAACAGATTGATTAGAGGTACCATCGAGGTGGGAGGGTTCAGCCCTCCCACCGTTGTTTTGTGCGCCGGGCCGTTTCAGAGGCCGGGCAGCACTGGACCATGATTCTGATCGAGCCCACGATCCAGGACAGATTCGGCCGCGCATTACGGCAGCGGGCCCTCAGCGCGTTTTTGAGGGAGGCTTCGGCAGCCGTCGGGCTCAGGGGCGAGGTGTCGGTGCTGCTGACCGGCGATCGGCGGATCCGCAAGCTCAATCGCGAGTTTCGGGGGAAGGACAAGGCGACGGATGTGTTGTCGTTCCCTGCGGCTGCGCCGATGAATGGGCACGGAGGCATTGCCGGAGATCTGGCCGTGTCTGTCGAGACCGCGGCTCGGCAGGCGGAGGAGCATGGGCATCCGCTGGCGACGGAGCTGCAAATCCTGGTGCTGCACGGGCTGCTGCATCTGGGCGGCTACGATCACGAGACGGACAAGGGACAGATGGCACGGAAAGAGGCGGCGCTGCGGCGGCGGTTTGGACTGCGCGCGGGGTTGATTGAGCGGGCAGGAAATGCATCGAAGCGGGCCTTGCGGCGACGGAGCGAGCTATGAGCATCATTGCGGCCCTGCTCATCGCCTTGCTGCTGGTCGTGCTCACGCTGGTGTCGTATGTCGACCGGCTGTACTCGGAGATGGGGAAGTTCCTGGCGCGGGAATTCCAGGAAAACATCGATCTGTGGGAGCAGCGGGTCGAACCACGTTTGCACATGAATCGGGACCGGATTGCGCTCTCGGCGGCGATCCTGATGCATCTTTCACTGGCGTTTCTGACGCTGGTGTTCGGCATGCTGCTCTTCGAGCGGGCGCGGGCCGGCGATCGGGCCACGGTGCCGGAGATCGCGCAGGTAGTGCTGGGAATCGTGCTGGTGATTGTAGTGTTCAATCGCCTGCTGCCGTATGCCTTTTTTGCTCGCACGCGCGGTGCCTGGATTGTGCGCTGGCGATGGTTCCTGCAGCTGCTGCTGTGGCTGGTGCTGCCCATCACGCTTTTCGTGCAGTTTCTGTTGTCGGTTGCGGCCCTTGCCGAGGAGCCAACGAGCGCAAATGGGGATACGGCCGCCGCCGAGGCCGTCGAAGCGCTGATTGAAGCGGGCGAGGAGGAAGGGATCATCGAGGAGGGAGACCGCGAGCTGGTGCGGTCGGCGGTGGAGTTTGGCGACAAGGTGGTGCGAGAGGTAATGACGCCACGGCCCGCAATGTTCGCGGTGCCGGGAACGATCACACTGGAGCAGTTTCTGGAGCTGATCCGCGCTCATCCATTTTCGCGCGTGCCGGTGTACCGGGAGACGCTCGACAATGTCACGGGCATCGCGTTTACGCATGATCTGCTGCAAATTTCGGATGCGGAGGCGCGCTCGAAGACGGTCGCGTCGATTCAGCGGGCGGCCGCATTTGTGCCGGAGACGAAGAAGGTTAACGAGCTGCTGCGCGAGATGCAACGGGAGAAGCAGCACATGCGGATCGTCATCGACGAGTACGGCGGAGTGGCCGGGCTGGTGACGATCGAGGATCTGCTGGAAGAGCTCGTGGGGGCGATTCGGGATGAGCATGAGGACGAGGACAACGCTTCCGTGGTCCGGGAACCGGGTGGAACGTGGGTGGTACCGGGGAATTTGGAAATTGCGCGGGTCGAGGAGATTCTGGGTGGGGTGGAGCTGCCGGAGGATGTCGAGGCGACGAGTGTGGGCGGGTTGGTGAGCGAGACGGCGGGACGGATTCCGCAGTCGGGTGAAGTGGTGGAGGGGTACGGGCTGCGGTTTGAGATCCTGGCTTCGACGGATCGCAAGGTGAACCGGCTGCGGGTGTCGCGTCTGGCGGCGGCCAGTTAAGCTGAATCGAACACACATGAAGATGCGGTCGGGTTTCGTTTCCATTATCGGGCGGCCAAACGCGGGCAAGTCGACGCTGCTGAATGCGCTGATCGGCGAGAAGGTCGCCATCGTGACGGCGAAGCCGCAGACTACGCGCACGAGAATACGCGGCATGGTTGACGTGCCCGAGCGGAAGGGCAAACACCCGACAACACAGGTTGTATTCGTCGATACTCCGGGAATCCATCGGCCGGCCTCACAACTCGATCGCAGCATGATGCAGGAGATCCAGGAGGCGCTGATGACGCGCGACCTGGTGCTGCTGGTGGTGGACGCGGTGCGGAAGCAGCCGCATCGGGTGGAAGACGGGATTTTGAAGCTGGATCGCGCCAGCGAAGAGGCGCTGGCATTTGAGATGCTGCGCGGAGTGGATTGCCCGGTCTTTCTGGTCATCACCAAGATCGATCTGGTTTCGAAGGAGGCGCTGCTTCCGCTGATCGAAGGGCTCAGCTCGCTGCACAAGTTCGCTGAGGTGATTCCTGTTTCCGCAAAGAAGGGGGATGGGCTGAAGGCGCTGCTGCACAAGATCGCCGAATATCTGCCGGAGGGCGAGCGCTGGTTCCCGAAGGAGCAGTTCACCGATCAGCCGGAGCGCTTTCTCGTGGCGGAGTTGATCCGCGAGCGCATTCTGATGGAGACCGGCGAAGAGGTGCCCTATGCTTCGGCGGTAATCGTGGAGCGCTTCGAAGAACCCGCACCCCAGCTGCGCAAGCCGCGCCCGGGCACTTTGCCTCCAGTGACACGCATTTCCGCGGCGATTTACTGCGAGCGCGATGGGCAGAAGGCGATCCTGATCGGCAAGGGTGGCAGCAAATTGAAGTCGATTGGCGCGGGAGCGCGTCACGAGATTGAGGCTCTGCTGGGCACACGCGTTTACCTCGAGTTGCGCGTGCTGGTGCGGGAGCACTGGCGAGACTCGCGGGTGTTTGTGGAGTCGCTCGACTGGCGGAAGCAACTGGAGGAACTGGCCGAGCGGGAGGAGGAGAGCCGGTAGCTGGGAGCTGGGAGTGAGACGCGATCTACCGTGCCTGGGCCGATTGCCTCTTCATTCTCTTTCGCATCGCATCCACCTGTTCGCGCAGTTCGAGCGCCGCAATTTTGCGGCCTGGGTAACTCATACGATCCGGGAAGAACTCGACTTCAGCCGCGATCCTGGTGCGCGCCAGGGTCCTCAGCAGGTGCGGTAAGAAGGGATCCTCACCAAACCAGCAAAGGTCGCGCTCTTCGACGCCAGGGGCGCGATAGCCGATCGCGGCAGCGGTGATTTCCTAGTTGAGCTGAACCGCGGGCTCCAGCAGCGTGGGATGAAAGCGCAGGACCTCGGCGCCGTCGGTACTGGTGCCTTCCGGAAAGAGGAGGATAGGGACGCCGGCTTCCAGCACCGACACCATTTGCACAGCGGCTTTCTCGGCGCTGCTGCGACTTTGGCGGTCGAGGAAGATGGTCCCTCCGCAGCGCGCAAAAAAGCCGAAGGCGGCCCAGCGGCGAACTTCCTGCTTGGACACAAAGACGCACGGAGTTGTGGCCGCATAGACCAGGATGTCGAAATAGCTGAGGTGGTTGGAGCAGATGAGTCCCTGGGCAGGACGCTGGCCTCGGCATTCCAGGTTTAGCTTCAGACGCCGGAGGATCAGCGCGCAGGCGGCGTGCAGCCATTGGGCCCGCTGCCAGAGTTCGAGATCTCTTCGATGCCGGAGGCGCAGGACCAGAAAGCGGGCGGCGACTTCGATCAGGCTGATCAGCAGGGTCAGTAAGCGCAGACTGGCGCGGATGCCGCCGAGGATGCGGAGTCCGGCATGAAGCGGTTTCTGGCGGCCGGCGAGAGCTGGACCAGATCGAGAAGGGTCAGAAAGTCGATCGTTCCGAATTCGCGATCCCATGCCGGCGCGCCGCAGATTCTGGCTCCCACTGCAATATACGTCTTCAGAAGTTTAGGAACCTTTACCTGATCTGGGACGTCCGTCGTTTGCGGCAGTTCGTAAGGACGTGTAGGCGATGTACGCAGTGTCTCCGGCGCCAGGAATGGCTCCAGCTGGCAATGCATCGACCATCCTTCCGCAGGGTTGCGGGAATTCAGCGAAGAGCAACCAATCAGGTAGCGGAGATGATAGAAGCGCGCATAGAGCGCAATGCCTCGCCAGAGCAGAGTGAGGACTTCGCTGGTGCGGCGGTCGCGGTCGATGGAGGCTCGACCCAGCTCCAGGACTTCGCCCCGGATGGTTTCATAGGGCGAAAAATCGAATTCCTGTTCACTGTAGTAACCGAATTTTCGAGCAGCGACATTACCGGACTGCATTCTGTAGGTACCGACGGTCGTGCGCCGGGAGCGATCCTCGACGATGAGGTGATCGCAGAATAAGTCGAATTGGTCCTGATCCATTCCGGTCTGGTAGGAAGATTCGAGTCCTTCGCCTAGCTCAATATTGAAGACTTTGAACCGCAGGCGGCAAGCGGCCTCGCGTTCGGCCATGGTTTCGGCGAGACGAATTTC
>PMAM01000180.1 GCA_003152595.1 Acidobacterium sp. | reverse complement strand
TCAGGTCGGAGTTCCACACCTCCTTCATGTTGAGCGGGTGAAAGATGTGCTCCTCCAAAAACTGCACCAGCGGCTCGCCGCTCACCATCTCCACGATGCGGCCCGCGATCACGAAGTTCGTGTTTGAGTACTGCCACTTCGTTCCCGGATCGAAGTCCAGAGCCTTCTTCCCCCACGTGTCGAGGATGTGCTGCGCCGTCGTGGGCTCGAGCATCGGCGGCATCAGATAGTCTTCCGGCCAGTAGTCCTGATAGCCGGAGGTATGCGACAGCAGCATGCGGATCGTAATGTCGCTCGCCCGCGTCAGGTCCGGCAGATACTTCGACACCTTGTCGTCGAGCGAAAGCTTGCCCTGTTGTTCCAGAAACAGAATCGCCGCCGCCGTGAACTGCTTCGAGATGGACCCGATCGAGTAGCGCATCCGCGGCTCCGCCGGTTCGGGGGGATCCAGCCGCGCCTTCCCGTAGCCCTTCGTGTAGACGATCTGTCCGCTCTGCACGATCGCCACCGACGCGCTCGGCACTCCGGTCTGCTGCAGCGCCTGGTCCGCAGCCTGATCGATCTTCTGCGCCAGGTCCGGCGGCAGGGTATTGACCTGGAGCTGGGCACTCGCAACGGCCGTTGCGCCAATAAGCCACAGTAAGAGGAACATGTTCCGAAGCATCTGCACCCCTCCCAAAACCCCTCAGATTAGCACTTCGTTTCCGCAGGCCGATTGTCCTGTGCGTCAGCTTCTGCTGCATCGCGAAGCTGCCCTGTACGCTGCACCCTGCACCCTGTACCCTGTTGGCCATGACTTCGCGGCGTGATTTTCTCTCGCTCGGCGCGCTCACCACCGCCGGCCTCTCGATCCCCGACCTCTTCGCCGAAACCGCAGACTCCGTCAAACAACTGAAGCCTCCCGCCAAACCCGTCATCGTGACGCGCAAAACCGGCGATAACACGATCCAGGAGGCGTATCAAATGCTCCTCGACGGCGCCGACACGCTCGACGCCGTGCACCACGTCTGCCTCGGCCGCGAGAACGATCCGAAGGATCATTCGGTCGGCCTCGGCGGCCTGCCTAATGAGGATGGCGTCGTCGAGCTGGATTCCTGCTGCATGCACGGGCCATCGCGATCGGCCGGATCGGTCGGCGGCGTGCGCAACATTAAGAATGTCTGCCTCGTTGCCCGCAAGGTGTACGAGCACACCGGCCACGTGATGCTGGTCGCCGAAGGAGCGCAGCGCTTCGCCATCGACCTGGGCTTCCCTAAAGAGGACCTGCTGACTGAGGACGCCCGCAAAATCTGGATGCTCTGGAAAGAGAACAACTCGCAGATGGACTGGTGGGGCCCGTCGATGAGCCAGTCTGGCTGGAAGGATCCTTACGCGGACCGGCCCGCGCCCAAGCCGAGCATGGATCTGCATGGGCTTTCGTCTCTGCGCGAGGATTCTCCGGTCGAGACCGCTGCATTGCGCCCCGGTCAGATACCGCGTCACCCCACACCCGAGTGGACTGAAACCATTCGCGTCCGCACCAGGCGCCTCGTCAACATGGCTGCCGATCTCGGCATCGCCCCGGAAGACCGCCTCTACGCTGCCGAGCAGATTCTCTGGCCGACAACCGGCACGATCCACGTCTCGGTCGTCAACCCGAAAGGCGAAATCTCCGGCGCGACCACAACCTCCGGCCTGGCCTGGAAGCTTGCCGGCCGCCTGGGTGACTCGCCGATCCTCGGCGCCGGCAGCTGGACCGATCAGGACGTGGGCTCGGCAGGCGCCACCGGCTCCGGTGAGGAAAACATCAAGGTGGTAGGCGCGCACACCATCATCGAGCTGATGCGCCAGGGCATGGAGCCCAAAGACGCCGGCCTCGAAGTCATGCGCCGCATCGTTCGCAACTACAACGGCGACATGACCAAGGTCCGCGTGCTCGATATGGAGTACTACATCGTTCGCAAAGACGGCGCCTACGCCGGCTGCTCGCTGTGGAGCACCAGCCCCACCGGCAATCCTCGCGTCTTCGCCGTCCACGATGAGAAGGGCTACCGCATCGAAAAGTGCGCGGCGCTTCTGGAAGGCGGCAGCCTGGAATGGCCTCCGTTCTGATGCGAAGAGTGATCAGACGGCGCGACCCGCGGCGGCTCCCGAAGCCCAGGCCCACTGGAAGTTGAATCCGCCAAGGTGTCCGGTGACGTCGACGACTTCGCCGATGAAGTAGAGTCCCGGCACGACGCGGCACTCCATGGTCTGCGCGGAAAGCGCGTCGGTATCCACGCCGCCGGCGGTGACTTCGGCCTTTTCGTATCCTTCCGTGCCAGTGGGCGTGAAGGTCCACGCATGCAGCCGCCGTTCCAGTTCTTCGATTGCCTGATTCGTCCAGCTCGTCGGGGCGAGGACGTCCAGCAGTCGATCCGCCAGGCGCGCAGGCAGTGTTGTCCGAAGCGCGGCGCGCGCCGCGGCTACGTTCCGGCCAGCGGTCGAAGCGCGAACGTCGGCAAAAACCTCCTGGCCCGGGGCCCAGTCGATCAGGACCGGATCCGCTTCGTTCCAGTACGACGAAATCTGCAGAATCGCCGGGCCGCTGAGCCCGCGATGGGTGAAGAGCAGCTTCTCGCGGAAGCGGCGTTTGCCCAGAGAGGCGACCACCTCGGCCGATACACCGGTCAGTTCCGAGAAACTGGCGTGCTCCTCGCCGCCAAGGACCAACGGCACGAGCGCAGGGCGGGGTTCGCGAATCGGAACCCCAAATTGGCGGGCGACTTCGTAGCCAAAACCCGTGGCGCCCATCTTCGGGATGGAAAGGCCGCCCGTAGCGATGACCAGCGCTTCGGCGCGCAGCTCAGAATCGTCGAGCTCCACGATAAAGCCGGGCTCAGCACGCTCAATTCGCCGGACCTTTGCGCTCACCGCGACGCGGACGTTCGCCTTCGCGCACTCGTTGAGCAGCATCGCGACGATCTGCTTGGCGCTGTCGTCACAGAAGAGCTGGCCCAGCGTCTTCTCGTGATACTGGATGCCGTAGCTCTCGACCAGCGCAATGAAATCCGCCGGCGTGTAACGCGCCAGAGCCGACTTGGCGAAGTGAGGATTCGCCGAGAGGAAGTTTTCCGGCTTGCAGTGCAGGTTGGTAAAGTTGCAGCGCCCGCCGCCGGAGATGAGGATCTTCTTGCCGACCTGATCGGCATGCTCAATCAGCAGCACGCGCCGTCCCCGTTTGCCCGCCTCGATGGCGCACATCAGTCCGGCGGCGCCGCCGCCGAGGACGATGACATCAAAATTTGGCTCGGAAGAAATCTGACTCACAGGCACCCGTGCCGCCGAAGGTTCGCAACCAGATTTATCAGAGCAATCGGTTGAGGGTTTCCTCCCCGTCTCAGTCGGCCGCCGCGAAACCCACCGGACTCCCATACGACGGCCGCCGGTGCAGAATCAGCGTCATTCCCAGCGAAACCGCCGCCATGAGTGCCGCGAAGAGGAAGATCGGTGCGTAGCCCAGTCCGGCAACGATCAGGCCCACCACGGGCCCGGTCATGCCCAGCGACAAATCCGCAAACGCCGTAAAAACGCCCAGCGCTGACCCGCGATTCTCCGGCGTGACGCAACGGACGGCCTCGACGCCCAGCGCAGGAAACACCAGCGAGAAGCCAAACCCAGTCAGCGCTGCCCCCGTAAAGGCCAGTGCCGGAACATAGGCGAGCCAGAGGAAGACCAGGCCCGCGATCTCAACCGACAAACACACCAGCGCCACCCGGAACCCGCCCCAGCGGTCGATAGCGTGCCCAAAGAGCAGACGCGCCGTCACGAACGCCACGCCAAAGCTGGTCAGAGCGAAAGCGGCGTCCGGCCAATGGCGATGCGCATAAAACAACACCATAAAGGATGCGATCGTGCCGAAGCCGGTCGTCGCCAGGGCCAGGCTCATGCCGTGCGGAAACACCCGGCTGAGGACATGGCGAAAGGCCATCGGCTCGCCCTCCGGCACCGCAACCTCCCCGATCGGCCAGGCGGTCAGCAGCCCGAGGCAGGAGATGCCGACGCTGACCAGGCCGACGCCGCTCAGCCCCCAGGCCCTGACGATCCAGACGCCCAGCGGCGCACCGATCGCGATCCCGCCATAGGAACAGATACCGCTCCACGAGATCACCTTCGCAGTGTGCTCCTGGCCGACCCGCCCGATCCCCCATAGACACGATCCAGTCGCCAGCCAACTCTCGCCAAAGCCCAGGATCAGCCGGCTGACGAAGATCAGCGACAGGCAGGCGAGCGGCAGGAATCCGAGGAAGCCGCAGAAAAACAGGCAAATCCCCGAGGCGCCGCAGGCGACCAGCCCCGAGAGCACCGTCCGGCGAGCACCCACCGAGTCCGCCATCCGCCCGGCTTGCGGGCGGCTCAGAACTGTGGCGACGTACTGCGCACTGATCGCCAGCCCGGCCAGGACCGTGTTGAAGCCCAGTTGCAGGTGGACGACGCTGGGAAGTACCGCCATGGGGAGGCCGATGGCGAGGTAGCAGAGGAAAATTTGCAGCGAGGTAGGAAGGATCCGTCGCGTGACGGACCCGGAGGTTGAACCAGGGATAGAAGTTGTGGCGGTTGCAGACATCGCCTCTCTTCATGGTACCAGCGCCCGGCGTCCTGAAGCTGAACAACTCCCACCTCTGTGGCACGCGCGGGGGATGGAAGTAACATAGGCCCGGAGTACAATACGTAGATATCCGCATGACGGGCGCGCAGGAGGGAAAGCCATACTCCCGGTTTTCCTGCAGGACTTCTGACTCTTCCATCAAGGTTGCGGCGTCTAATTGTTTGGTGAATTCGGGCCGGGCTTGTCGGTCAATTCCAGGTACATGACCGGCCGGGATACCGAGTGAACACAGAGAGGTTTCCCCAAGGTGAACTCGACCGTTAAGCAGATCCTGTTCTGGGTACTGATCATTGCCTGCCTTCTGGTGCTCTGGCAGTTGTTCCAGAAGAACGGCGCCATGGGCGGCCATGAGCAGGAAGTGAGCTTCTCTCAGTTCCTGGGAGATGTGAATTCGAACCAGGTCAACGACGTCACCATCACCGGCCAGGAAGTTCGAGGTCACTTCCGCGCCGACAAGGGAGCCTTCCACGTCGTCGTTCCTGCCAACTACTCGCATCTCTACGACGTCCTCGACCAGAACAAGGTCAGCGTGACGGTGAAGAACGCCGACAGCAACAGCTGGTGGGGCTGGCTGCTGCAGTTCTCCCCGCTTATCCTCATCGCGCTGCTTTGGTTCTTCATGATCCGCCAGATGCAGAGCGGCGGAAACAAGGCGCTGTCATTCGGCAAGAGCCGGGCGCGTCTGCTCTCGATGCAGCAAAAGAAGGTCACGTTTAAGGACGTGGCCGGCGTCGACGAGGCCAAGGAAGAGCTCAAGGAGATCATCGAGTTCCTGCGCGAGGCGCAGAAGTTCCAGAAACTGGGCGGACGCATTCCGAAAGGCGTGCTGCTCGTCGGACCTCCAGGCACCGGCAAAACCCTGCTGGCCCGCGCGGTGGCCGGCGAGGCCAACGTCCCATTCTTCTCCATTTCCGGTTCGGACTTCGTCGAGATGTT
>PMAM01000226.1 GCA_003152595.1 Acidobacterium sp. | reverse complement strand
GCCACGGCCACGCCCCGGCCAGCGTTTGGTAGATGAAGTACTCCTCATTCAGGCTCGGCGCCACGCGTCCATCGCTCAGCGTTCGCTTGTGCCGTGCATTCAGCCGCACCCATCGCCGCACATACGACGGCCACACGTACGTCATCTCCGACAGCACGTCCAACCGGTTGCGCACGTCCTCGCTGCGCTTCGTGTCATGCGTCGACGTGGCCAGCATTGCATCCGGCGCTACCTGCAATCGCGCCCGGTTCGCGTCGTGGAAGTCGTCCAGTTCGATCCCAAACGCCTCCATCGAGCTGCCCACATCATTTGACGCGAGGAAGCGGTTGTACACGTAAAATGCCGTATCCTCCACACCCTTCGCCATCACCGGTCCGGTCAGCTGCTGGAACTTCAGCGCAAAATACAGTTCCCCCGGATCGATCTCCTCGCCGATCCTCCCGTGCAGCAGCAGGGTTCTCTCCAGAAAATCGAAGACTGACTCGTCGGCCTCGCGATTCCGCCGCTTTGCCCGCGCTACCGCCAGCCGGATAAACGCCCGATCCCGCTCCGTGTATTGCCCGCGATCGTCGATGTACGTTCGATACACCGGNNGCCAGCCGGCTCAGCAGATTCGTCAGCACATACGTTTCGCTCGACAGAGCGTTCCGCATCACGCTCAGCTTCGACTCGTAGATGATCGTCTCCGGGTCCTTCGTCTCCCCCGTCAGCCGCACGTAGAATTCGGTGAAGCGCCCCTCGTTCTCTCGATAGACAAAAATCTGATTTCCCTGGTAAACAAAGTCATACCCCGAAGTACCCCTCACCGGCCACTCGCGCGGCAATGACTCCCGAGGTTCCAGGATTTTCTCCACCACCACATACAAAGGCCCCTGGGTCGTCGACCAGTCGCACCCGCGCATCGCATCCCGCACCTCATTCTCGATGCCGTTCACCCCCGTTGGCCCCTGCGGCGCCTCTCCACAACAGCGCGCCGCCACATAAAGTAACTGCAGCCGTATCAAATACTGCCGAGGATTGAACATCCCATCGGCATGATCGATGCGCAGCCCAGTCGCATCGCCCCGAGCCAGCAGTCCCCGGATCAGGCCGTGCGTCGCCGCAAAGACCTCCGCGTTCTCCATCCGCAGCGCCACGAGGTCATTGATATCGAAGAACCGCCGGTAATTGATCTCCTCGCTCGACACGCGCCAGTAGGCCAGCCGGTACGGCTGCTGCTCCAGCAGTTCGTGCAGCCGGTCGAAGCTCCGCGGATCGCCCGCGACACCGTTGATCCTCTCCAATGCCTTTTCGAGCGCTGACTGCATCTCCGGCGCCAGCAGCGCCTCCCGCAACCGCGGCTTCAGTTCCGCCATTTGCTGCCGCCGCTGCACCACCAGATTGGTGTCTGTCGTATCGTGTGGCGGAATATGCGCCGTGTCCCGCAAAATGTCCCGAAAAAACTGCGGCACTCCCAGCTCATCCCACTCCGCATCGGGAAAAATCAAAGGAATGGTCCGCGGCGCAATCGGAACCAGATGGTCGAAATACTGCACCATCAGCCCCCCATCCACCAGCACCACCTGAATCCGCTTTGCCTCCAGCTCCTCGCCATACTGCGACCCCAGAATCGGCAGCAGCAGCTTGTCCTTCATGTCGGGGTTCAGCGGATTCCAGTCGATGTCGAAATAGCTCGCGTACTGCGATGCCCGGCCGTTCTCCAGCACATCCTGCCACCACTGCGAGTCGTTTCCGACCCCCATGTGGTTCGGCACGATNNTCGCCGCCCAGCTCCGGATTCAGCCGATCGTGTCGCGTCACGTCGTAGCCGTGCATGCTGCCCGGCCGCGCCTCGAAAACCGGCGAGGCGTAGCAGTCCCCGATCCCCAGCGCCCGCAGATACGGCAGCACAGCCTCCGCATCGGCGAAGGTGAACCCCGCATGCAGCTGCAGGCGATAGGTTGACAACGGTGCGCGCGCCTCCATCCGAGGCGTCTGCTCAATGCAGTCCTTCATCTCTTGAATCGTCAACCGTGGTCTCGTTTTAGATGCGCGTACCGAGCGTTCGAGAAGCCCGGCCGGGGTATCCGTCGTGGTCAACGCGCCGCCTCCGCGGAAAATGGAGATCCCCCCGCCCCCAACGAAGAACGATCGCTCCGCTAACCCAGGCAGCCTGAATCTATGAACTAATTTGGTTGGGCGATTCTACACAAAAGGATCGCCGTCAGCCGCGGCGTGAACTCCATTGTCTTTCTTTCTCAGTACATCGAAACCCGCCCGCAGCCCGCTCAGCAGCGCCCCCACCTGGCGGGCCGGCCCGGACACCGCCTTCTGCAGCATCGCTGTGGCATGCGCCACGCTGCCCAGTGTGCCCGTCACCATCTCGTCTACCCGTTCCACCTGCACGGCCGCCCGCTGCAGTACATCGTTCAGCATCACCGCCATCTGCGCGGACTGCGCGCGTGCCGTATTCCCTACTTCCTTCGCCGTCTCGCTCACTTCCAGCAGATTCTGCGCCGCCACCTTCACCTTCGGCGAGATGTCCTTCAGCAGGTCGCGCGTCGACTCGAACGCCGGCACCGCAATCTCTTCCGCCTTCGCGGAAATTTCATTCACCCGCTTCAGGGCACCCTTCAGCGCCATCAGCATCCCCAGCAACACCAGCGCCTGCATCAGCACACCGATCGCCGTCACCGCGGTAAACGTGATGTAAACCCACTCCGGAATGTTGTGAGGCATGCTCTGCTCCCTGCTGGGTCGCTGACCCGGCCCACTGCCGGCACACAGGACACCCTTGCGTCGGCCGCTGTGCCCCAGCGGCCAGCCACCGGCTCCTGCCCTAAACGCCTTCCTGATTCGTCGAGGTGTTGCTCTGGTACGCCTGCCGTCCCGCATCCACAGCCGCTGAGACCCGACCGCTCTGATCGTTCACAAACTGCCGTCCCTGATTCACAAATTCGTCCCACTGCGCCCGGCCCCGCTCCACATATTCTTTGCCGCGGCCCACGTAGTCATTCACCTGCGTCTTGCTGCGATCCACCAGATCGTTCATCTGATCCACTGCGTCGCGGCTTCTCTGCTTCAGAAACTCGGTGCCCTCGCGCGCGCTGCTGATCAGCTCCTCGCGCGTCTCCTTGCCCGCTTTGGGCGCGTATAAAACACCGATCAGGGCCCCGAGGCCCAATCCTGCCAGGAACCAGCTGAACCCGCTGGACTGCTTTTCTTCCGCCATGATTTATCTCCTTAAGAATGAAACCGGAATCCGCCAGTGTAATGGTACTGGCTCGCTCCCGGCGCTGCAAATGCAACTACCCGCGCGATCACGCCTGAAGACTGTCTGCCGCGCCGCGCCTTTGCCCATCGCGTCGCGCCATGACCTCCCAGCGCCCTTGTCGTTGCAGCTACACTCACTCTGATGCCATCGCGTTTGGCAACGCTGCCGCAGTCCCAAGCGCGTCTAATATACACCGGTTATATACCGCTTCCCGCTCACGTTGATCTGCTCAATCGCGAATTGTGCGGTGCATGTGCTCGGAAAGGAAATCAGCATGAGAAAGACCCTGCTCGTCGCTTCCCTCCTCACCGCGCTGCTCTGGGCCAGTTGTGGGTGCAGCCATCAGGTTCCGCCTTCCGACCAGCAACTCACCGGCCAGGTCCAGGCAAAGCTTCAGGCCGAGAACGCGCTCACCGGCCAGAACATCCAGGTCGCCGTGAACAACGGCGTCGTCACCCTGAGCGGTACCGCTGCCGACCCAGCCTCCCGGGCCCTGGCCGGCAACGACGCCGGCGCTGTCCCCGGCGTAAGAACGGTCGTCAACAATCTGACAGTGCTGCCGCAGACCGCCTCCGCCACCGCACCCGACGTTCACACCACGCCCCAGCCGCGTTCCGCTCCTTCAGCTCCGAGACATGAATCGCGCCTCACCCCGCCACCGCACCATACGTCGCCACCACCACCTCCAGCCGATACGCGTGCAGCAGTGCCGCCTGCGCCTGTCCTCACGCCGGCGCCTGCTCCGGCACCACCACCACAACCGGTGGTGCGCACCGTCACGCTCCAACCGGGAACCGTGATCCCCGTGCGTCTTACGGATCCACTCGACAGCGCCGCCGCGCAGCCTGACGATACCTTCCACGCCACTCTCGGGGCCGACCTCGTCAGCGGCGGCATGATCGTCGCCCCCACGGGCGCGCCGGTCGAAGGCCGTGTCGTCGACGCCAAAGATGCAGCGCACTTCAAAGGCAGTTCCCTGCGCGCGCTGGAGCTCACCAGTCTCGATCTTCACGGCCGCCACATGTCCATCGTCACGGATACCCTGTCGAAGCAGGGCGAGGGGCGCGGCAAGAACACCGCAGTCAAAGCAGGCGGCGGAGCTCTGCTCGGCACTGTCATCGGAGCCATCGCAGGCGGTGGTAAAGGCGCGGCTATCGGAGCCGTCGCGGGCGCGGGCGCGGGAACCGGCATCAACGCCGCCACCCGCGGTCAGCAGGTCAAAATACCTGCCGAAACCATGCTGAACTTCACCCTGCAGAAGCCGCTCTCTCTGACGACGTCGCGCACCGTCGGCTCACCGCCCCCCGCCAACCAGCCCTCGGATCAGCCCTCGCTGCAGCCACGTCCGCAGTAAACACGAGCGAGAACGTTCAATCTGCGCTTACCCTGCAGCCTGTCCCGAGCAAGCGGCGGGCTGCGCGTCAAACGAATCTGCCTTTCAACCCGGGACCGTTCTCCACCGTCGCCCCCGCCGACCGCCGACTGCTTTTCTGAGCGCTGAACGCTGACAACTGAACGCTGGCTACCCGCCCAGCTCCACCAACTCCACGCCGTCGATCTCACGTCCCAGGAACCGGCTCCCCAGCGCCCGAAACTTCGCAACCGAATCCGTGGCAAAAAACTTCGCGCTTGCCTCGATTCCGTCTCCGCCCATGCCGAGCCGCGCCGCCACCTGGTCCGCCGTCACCTCTGCCGAATCGATCACCCGCAGCTTCTCCGGCACAGCCTTCTCGATCTGCGCCCGCAGCAGCGGATAATGCGTGCACCCAAGCACCAGCGTGTCCGCATCCAGCCCAGCCGCGCGTGCCTGCTCCATCAGCTCTGCCATATAAATCCGCAGCACCTCGGCTGTCACCGCATGCTCGATCCATCCTTCCTCCACCAGCGGCACCAGCAGTGGACACGCCTTCTCAATCGCCCGCAGTTGCCTCTCGCCACACGCGGCCGCGTATGCATGACTCGCCACGGTGGCCGCGGTCGCGATCACCAGCACGTCGCGCGTCCTCGAGCTCGCGTCTGCTGCATTCGCTCCCGTCTCCACGACACCCACCACCGGAACCGTCACCGCGTCGCGAATCGCATCCAGCGCCAGCGCGCTCGCCGTGTTGCACGCGATCACCAGGAACTCCGCACCCTGCTCTTCGACTAAGAACTTCGCGCTCGACACCGCGTAGCGTCCCACGGTTTCTCTCGACTTCGCCCCATATGGCAGCCGCGCCGTATCGCCCAGATAGATGTAGTCCGCCGGCACCCGCCGCAACAGCGCCCGCAGCACCGTCAGCCCGCCAACCCCGGAATCGAAGACCCCAATCTTCATCGCCCCTCTACCCTGCTCCCTGCCCCTTGTACCTTGGTCTCTTCCCCCGCCAGATACGTCCGCGTCAGGTCCGCATGCCCCGCCAGCGTTTCCCGCTGCTGCCCATCCACAAGAAAATGTACCTGCATCACCGCCGGCAGGTTCGCGTGCAGCGTCGCCATGATCGACAGCAGCGTGAGCGTCTCCGGCTCAATCCCCGACGGCTGTGCCGCCGCCAGCGCCCCGCTCAGATCCACCACCGCCACCTGCCCTGCATCCCCCCTCGCATCCTTTCCCTGCGGCACCGGCAGAAAATACACATCGTCGATTCCCGACGCCACATTCATCGGGTGCGTCGAATCCGGAGCGCGATACGCCTCCACCAGCGCTGCGAGAATCACCCGCGCCTGCGCGTTCCTGTCTTCCGGCAACGAGAGGCTTTTGTCCACCGCCGTCAGCGAATCATCCAGATCGTTCGGCACATACAGCGTCACCGTCCTCTGGGCGCTCGCAGCCGTCTCGGCCATCTCCGCCGGTGCGCCCACCGCCTGCGCCGCCAGCTGATCCTGAGCGCGATTCCGCAGCCGGATCAGAAATGCCGCCATGCCAACGCACACCAGCAACAGCGCGAAGAACAGATACTTCTGGAACTTCGAGATCATCAGGGTTTCCAGTCGCTGCGCCACTGCTCCAGCGCCGCTGCCACCGCGTCCACCACCGTCTTTTGATAGCTCACGTCCGTCAGTGCCTTCGCAGAAGTCACGTGGCCGCCGACCAGCGGCGCCAGTTCCACCGCCACTTCCGGGCATGCGACAGCATCCATCGGCGCTACCGACGCCTTGCCCAGCGTCACCGGAATCGCCGCATGGGCCAGCGCCGTATCGATCTCCGACTCCAGTTTCATGCTCTGCGTCACGTACGCTGCCTGCGCCGTCGCCCAGGGCGGGAATCGATCGTTCGCCGCCGCCGTCAGCGACGACGTGAACAGATGCACGCCGCTCCCCGTTGCCGTTGCATGAATCGTCAGGCACGCCGACGCCTGCGCGTGATTTGCTGTCTCGGCGCGATTCACTGTCGCGGGATTCACGTCTGCCGTCCGCGTCATCACAACATCCACCCCGCGCGCGCGCAGCGTCGACCGCAGCCGCCCGGCGAGCCCGAGCGTGACGTCCTTCTCAGGAACGCCGCTTTCGATCCGTGCTCCGATGTCGCTCCCCCCATGCGCCGCATCGATCACAACCAGAAAGCGCGGCGGCTGCACGCCCGGCGGACCTACGGGCGCCGGAAGTGCCGGCACCGCGGGTCCCTGCGGCAGTTGCTGCACCGGAGGCGGAGCCTGCTGAGCTTCTGCCGCGATCACTGCGAACGCCAACGCGCTGGCCACTTCAATCCAGCGCATAGATTGCCAGACCGCTCAACAGCTTCGGATAAAAGTCTGTCGACTTCTGCGGCATCACCTCGCCGGCAAACGCCACCTCGCGCAGCTGCTCCATCGTGACCGGATTCATCAGGAACGCCACGTTCGCTTCCCCGCGCGTCACCTGATCGGCCGCCTCGCCAGCATCACGCAGATACCGCAGATGCGTCTGATCGCGGATCGCTTCCTGCGAAATGCCCAGCAGCTTCTCCAGCACCAGCGCGTGCAGCTGCACTACATCGAGTTGCCGTTGCCGTGCCGAAACTCCCTTCAGCGCGTCCGCAACCGCCCCCGCCTTTGCCTGCAGCAGAAACCACCCCTTCGCTGTCACCGCCACAAACGCAGTCGCTGGAACTGCATTTTCCCGAACGCCGAGCGCCGAACGCCGAACGCTCTCGATCGCTGCCCCCAGATCCCTCTCGATCTCCTCGATCTCGAAATACGGCCGCACCGCCTCCAGCATTCGTGCCGCCTCAAACCCCGCCAGCCCAAACACCACACGATGCGTCGGCAGAATCACCAGCCCCTCGGAGTCCATATTCACGAACGTCATCATCGCCGCGGCTTCCGGATACGCCGGCTGCGGCAGTCCCGCGGCCGGCCGTTCGCACGGCTCGCCCGCGCCCGGCAGTCCGCGCTCCTTCTTATAGTTCAGCGCCGTTTCGTAGCGGTGGTGCCCATCGGCGATGATCAGCTTGTTGTCCTCCATCGCTGTCGCCACCAGATTGATGCGCGCCGGATCCGTGACTTTCCACACCCGGTGTACGACTCCATACTCATCCGTCACTTCGATATCCGGAAGCGTCTCCCCCGCCACGCCGTCCCCGAACAGCACCTCTTCCGCGCTGTGCGCCGGGTCCGAGTACAACATAAAGATCTGGCCAAAATGCGCCCGCGTCGCCCGCAGCAGGTTCAGCCGGTCGCTCTTCGGTTTCGCCAGCGTCTGTTCGTGGCGGAACACCACCTCGCGGCTGTAGTCACAGATCTCGCCCAGCGCGATGAACCCCCGACGCTCCTTCACCACACCCGGCAGGCCCGGCACGGCAAACCGCTGCGCATACGCAAACACGCACGGCTGGCCTTCCGGCTCCACGATGCCGGCCTCCCGCCACGCCTGGAAATCGCGCGCGGCATTCGTATATTGGTCGCCTTCCTGATCGAACAGCTCCTTCATCCGCAGAATGATCCGGCACAGGTTATAGGGACTCCGCTGGTAGTACGCCTGCTGCATCGCGGGAGTGATCTTGTCGTAGGGTTGTGTGACGACGTCCTCGGCAGCCACCTGGGCAAGGTTGTATCGCAGCGCACGAAACGGATAAATGCGAGCCATAAGGAGAATCTATTCCACCGATTCTATCGTGACCGTCCTGCTTTTCGGACGTCCCAGGCGCTTCGCCTCAACCCATATTCGGGTCGCCGTTGCATTTCATTTCCCCACTCGCCTGCATCGTATTCTTTGCGGCACACAGAGGTTATGCGGCAATTGTCACTTCATTCTCCGAGCCCAGGATTGGCTATTGCAGAACGCCCCTCAATCGTGCCAGTATCGACACACGAGAGGTAAGGCCATGGCGTCCGTCTATGGGCGCGAAGGTGGTGGTAAGGCTTTGTCGGGACCTCATCGGGCCAGGTTTCACGCCCGTCGTCGCATTCCGCAGCTGTCACTCCTGCTCGCTCCCCTGCTCCTCTTTTTGCTGCCCCAGACGCATGCCCAGGAAACAACCGACAATCCTGACAATCCTCTGGACTCAGTCCACGTCGCAACACCCGCGCCCGTCGCCAAAAAGACCGACCCGTCCATCCCGCTCACGCCCGGCGCCACGCTCCGCACCGGAATCCAGTTCCGCGTCGACACTAACCTCGTCCTCGTCCCTCTCACCGTTACCGATCCCATGGATCGCCTCGTCACCGGCCTCGAAAAGGACAACTTCGTGGTCATGGAGGACAATCACTCCCAGGCCATCCGCACCTTCGCCTGCGACGACGCTCCCGTCTCCATCGGCGTCATCCTCGATCTCAGCGGCAGCATGAGCAACAAAGTCGTCCGCGCCCGCGGCGCCGTCCTCCAGTTCATGAAGACTTCCAACCCTCAGGACGAATTCTTCGTCATAGGCTTCAATGACCGCCCCGAGCTCATCACCGACTACACCTCCTCGCCCGACGACGTCGAGGCTCGCCTCGCCACCGTCCAGGCCGGCCATCGCACCGCCCTGCTCGACGCCATCTACTTCGGCCTCGGGAAGATGAAGCAGGCCAAATTCCAGCGCAAGGCCCTCCTCATCGTCTCCGACGGCGGCGACAACAACAGCCGCTACACCGAGAACGAGGTCCGCTCCTCCGTCAAAGAAGCCGACGTCCAGGTCTACTCCATCGGCATCTTCGATCCCGAAGCCGCCACCATTGAGGAACGCAACGGTCCCCTCCTCCTCAACGACATCAGCAACGACACCGGCGGCCGCCTCTTCCGCGTCGACGACCTCTCCG
>PMAM01000083.1 GCA_003152595.1 Acidobacterium sp. | reverse complement strand
TCCTCGAAGACCTCGAAGCCCAGGGCCTCCTCGGAACCGTCCGCGACCACGTCAACGCGATAGGGAAGTGCGCTCGTTGCCAGACCGTCGTCGAGCCACGCCTCTCCACCCAGTGGTTCGTCGCGGTGAACAAAGAGCCGAAGAGTGGCCGCCTCTCGCTCGCCGGAGCAGCCCGTAAAGCCGTCGAGACGGGAGCCATCCGCATCACGCCCGAGCAGTACTCCAAGGTCTACCTCGAGTGGATGAACAACATCTACGACTGGTGCATCNNTGGTGGGGCCATCGCATCCCGGCCTGGCACTGCGCCGCATGCAAGCAACTCACCGTCGCACGACAGGACCCCACGCAATGCGCGCACTGCGGCTCGGACCAGATCACGCAGGAGACCGACATCCTCGACACCTGGTTCTCCTCCGGCCTGCTGCCCGTCTCGGTCTTTGGCTGGCCGACGCCACCCGGGAAATCGACGCCCGACCTCGACGCCTTCTACCCAACGTCGCTGCTCGTCACCGGCTTCGACATCCTCTTCTTCTGGGTCGCCCGCATGATCATGCTCGGCTGCTACTTCAGTGTGGACGCTCCGATGCCCGACGGCTCGCCGCGCACCCTGGCCGAGTCCGTCCCCTTCCGCGAGGTCTACATCCACGCGCTGGTCCGTGACGCCGACCGCCAGAAGATGTCCAAGACCAAAGGCAACGTCATCGACCCGGTCTCGATCGTCGAGAAGTACGGAACCGACGCNNATGGCCTCGCCCGGCACCGACATCGCCTTCAGCGAAGCCCGCACCGAGGGCTATCGCGCCTTCGCCAACAAGATCTGGAACGCCGCGCGATTCATCTTCATGAACGTGGACCGCGCCAGGGAGGCGGGGATCGAGATCGATCCGTCCGTCCTCGGCCAGACTCCGGCCGTGCCTCCGGACGCACCGCTCGACGCTCGCTGGATCGTCGCTAGCCTCAACTCTGTCGCTGCCGAAATCAATGAGGCTCTGGCCGACTATCGCTTCGACGAAGCCGCCAGCCTCGTCTACCAGTTCTTCTGGGGCGACTTCTGCGACTGGTACCTGGAGATCGTCAAGCTGCGCCTCGACTTCGGCGACACGGCGAACCAAGCCGCAACGAAAGCCGCGCTCACGAACCTGCTCCAGGTCTTCGAAGCAGCGCTGCGCCTCCTTTCGCCCTTCATGCCCTTCCTCACCGAAGAACTGTGGCGCGCCCTGCACAACGGCGAACCACCCACGAAGTCCATCGCGCTGACGCGTTATCCGGCGGGACAGTCGCACACCGACGACGTCGCGGGAACCAGCTTTGGGCTGCTGCAGGACTTGATTGTCTCGGTTCGTGCGCTCCGCAAAGACCTTGGCGTCGAAGAGAGAGCTCCAGTGCCCATCCTCATCCGGTCTGTGAACGATGGTGCGGTCTTTGAGGACAATCTGGAGATTATCCAGCGCCTGGCGCGGGTTTCCAGCGTCGAATCAGTAGGCATGATGCCCGAGGGAGCAACGATCCGTTCCACCCCGCAGTTTGATGTCCAGGTCATCTACGAGAAGACCATCGACGTAGCCGCCGAACGCGAGCGCCTGACCAAAGAACTCGCCAAACTCGAAAAGGCGCTGGCCTCCGCCGAACGCCAGCTCAGCAATCAGGCCTTCCTCGACAAGGCCCCGCCCCACGTCGTGGAAGGCCTGCGAAGAGCCGAAGCCGACAACCGTCTGCTGATCGACAAAACCCGCAAGGCTCTCGACGATCTCCCACAGGAGGGCCTCGAATAAATCATGGAATGGAAGAGCCGTCGCGTCGAAGCCATTCTGGAGCAGGCACTCGCTGAGGATAAGGCCACCAGCGATGTGACCACCGCCCTTACCATCGAGCCCTCGCTGCGCGCCGCTGCCACCATCATCGCCAAAGAGGAGTGCGTTCTCTCCGGACTGGGCTGCATCCCGCGGTTCCTCGACATCTTCGCCCGGCTCGACGGCAAATCGAGCGGCCGTCACGAAGTCATCTCGCATCCCGAAATCTTCGACGGCGTCCGCCTTCGCAAAGGTCAGGCCGTCGCCGTCATTCGTCACAATGCTCGTGTCATACTGGCCTGCGAACGCGTCATCCTCAACCTGATGCAGCGCATGAGCGGCATCGCTACGCTCACCCGGCGCTACGTCGATGAGATCAAAGGCACCGGCGCCAAAGTTCTCGACACGCGCAAAACCATCCCCGGCCTTCGCATCCTCGATAAATACTCGGTCCGCTGTGGCGGCGGAGAAAACCATCGCCTCGATCTCTCCGACGGCATTCTCATCAAGAACAACCACATCACCCTCGGCGGCGGCATCGTGAAGGTCCTCGAGCGCGCGAAGGAGCGGCGCAAGCCGGGCCAGACCATCGATATTGAAGTCCGCAATCACACCGAACTGGAACTGGCCCTCGACCACGGCGCCGAATCGCTCCTGCTCGACAACATGACCCCAGCCGAAGTGAAGAAGTCCGTCGAATTCGTGCGTGAGCGCGGCCTGAAGATCCCCATCGAGGCCTCCGGAGGTATCACGCTGGAGAACA
Organism: Acidobacterium sp.; assembly: GCA_003152595.1. Taxonomy (GTDB): domain Bacteria; phylum Acidobacteriota; class Terriglobia; order Terriglobales; family Acidobacteriaceae; genus Palsa-343. The sequence continues at coordinate 2,334 of PMAM01000083.1, read as the reverse complement.
TCCGCAAGTATGCGCTCGCCGGCTCGGATTACATCTCGGTGGGCGCTCTCACCCACTCTGCCCCGGCCGTCGACCTTTCCATGCGGATCACGGCGGAGATCTACTAGAGCGTGCCGGAGCCCAGCCCCACACCCATCGACGACCCATTCGATCTCGGCGCATTGAACGCGGCCCTCGCCGGATCGCGCTTTACAGATCATCTCCACTTTTTCCCTTCGATCGACTCCACGAACACGCATGCCATGCAGCAGGCCGAGTCGGGCGCGCCCGATGGCAGCGTTTACCTGGCGGACGAGCAAACCGGGGGACGCGGCCGAGGTGCGCATTCCTGGACCTCGCCGCCCGGTTCCGGCCTTTATGTCAGCATCTTGCTGCGTCCGCGTATTGCACCAGCGGACATTCTCTGGCTATCGCTCGCGGCAGGCCTCGCCGTCCACGATGCGATTCGGACTGTAACGTCGCTCCAGCCCGATCTGCGCTGGCCCAACGATCTGCTCTTCGGCTCGCGCAAATTCTGCGGGATCCTCACGGAACTCAATGCCGAGGTCACGCGCGTCCGCCACGCCGTGATTGGGATCGGCATCAATATTCATCAACCGCGGTTCCCGCCGGAGATCAGCTCGGTCGCGACATCGCTCTTTCTGGAAACCGGTCGCAACTGGCCCCGTCAGGAATTACTCCTCGCGTTGTTACAATCTCTCGACCGCGAGTTGGCCGCTCTCGCCGATCCGGGCGCTGCCGCAGAAAGCATTCGCGCCCGCCTTGAACAGCGCTCCTCCTGGATTCGCGGCAAGCACGTGCTCGTCGACGAGGGCCAGCCCTGGACGGGCTTCACGGCTGGCCTTGACGCGCGCGGCTTCCTCCAGGTTCGCACCACCGATGGACTGCGCACCGTGCTTTCTGGCGGCGTCCGCGAGGCTAAAGCATAAAATCGAGCCCGGGCGAACTGCGCGCATAAAATTAGAACCATGCTGCTTGTCCTGAACGTCAACAACACGAACACGGTGATCGCGCTCTATGCGCTCACGCCGGACGGGCGCACGGGCGATCTCCGTGCAACGTGGCGCATCAGCACGCGCCAGTCGCAAACGGCGGACGAATACGGCATCCTCGTCCGCAGCCTTCTGCAGCATGAAGGCGTCGAGACCACCGCCATCCGCGGCATCGTGATTGCCTCCGTCGTTCCGCCCATTGACTGGATCCTGCGCCAGTTCTGCGAGCGCTACTTCGGCCAGAAGCCGCTGTTCATCGAGCCCGGCGTTAAGACCGGCCTGCCCATCCTCACCGACAATCCAGGCGAAGTGGGCGCGGATCGCGTCGCGAACTGCGTGGGTGCGTTCCACCGCTACGGAGGTCCCACGATCGTGGTTGACCTTGGGACGGCGACCAACTTCGACGTTGTGTCGAAGAAAGGCGAGTTTCTCGGCGGCGCGATCGCACCCGGGCTCGCCATCTCCGCCGATGCGCTCTTCAATCGTGCCGCGCGCCTGCCCCGTGTCGAAATTCGCCGCCCCGCGAAAATCATCGGTACCAACACGGTTGACAACCTTCAGATCGGCCTCTTTTGGGGGCATATTGGCCTGGTGGATTCCATCCTCGAACGCATGATCGCCGAGCTGGGGCCGGAGACGAAATGCGTTGCCACCGGCGGCCTCGCCCACCTGATCGCGCGCGAATCGAAATATATCTCCGAGGTCAACGACCGGCTCACGCTCGAGGGCCTTCGCCTCATCTACGATCGCAATCGAGGCTCGCGCAACCCTTCCCATTCGGAATCGCAGCCAGCCCGCGTCAGCGGCGACTGACGCCGTGGAAAACTACTTCAACTACTTTACGGAGATCGAGGAGCACTTCCAGCGCCGCCGCGGTTCCATCCTTCTGCTCTCCACGCTGGACTGGGCGCTGATCGATACCTGGCGGGAAGCCGGCATCCCACTCGAGGCCGTGCTGCGCGGCATCGACACGGCATTCGACCGCTATGAGGCGCGCAGACAGCGTACAGTGCGCCGTATCAATGGTCTGGCCTGGTGTGCCCAGGAAGTATTAACCGCGGCGGAGGACATGCGAGAGGCGTCGCTTGGAGCGGCAAAGCCGAAAGCTGAACCTGAAAATGCCGGTCTCGAATGGGAGCGCATCGCCACGCACCTCGCGCGCGCGGCGGGCGAACTTCGATCGTCGCAACTGACCGGTCTTGCTGCGCAAACGGCGTCGGAAATGGCCGACCGTCTGGATGTCCTCGCTCTTCCTGCGTCGCCCGCGCCCAACCTTGAGGACCTGGAGCGGAACCTCACAGTTCTCGAAGAGAAACTGCTCAATACTCTGATCGCCACAACA
>PMAM01000375.1 GCA_003152595.1 Acidobacterium sp. | reverse complement strand
GCCTCTACAACGACTGGCTCGCGAAGCACCGCACGCCAGAACAGATCGCCACGCTCCGCACGCTCGCCCACGCGGCGGCAGGCGCTCCCGTTCCGCTGATGCAGGGTCGTTGGGAAGCACCTTCCACTCCGCCCGAGCGATTCAACGCAGAAGCCGACTTCTACAACGACCTCCAGCGCGACTACTTCGTCGATATGCGGAACTACATCCGCCAGACTCTCAGCTCGAAATCGCTGGTCATTGCTACCGCCGACCACAGCCATTCCAACAGCGGCTACCCCGTCCTGCTCGCCGAGCAGTCCATGGACGTGATCGACGGCCACGATTACTGGGAGCACCCCGGTGTGTACGCCCGCAAATCACCGATGGTCAACGACCCCCTCAACTCCACCGTCGTCGAGCTCTCCCGCTCCGCCATCGCCGGCAAGCCCTACGCCGCGAGCGAAGTCAACAATCCCTACCCCAACGACTACGACAGCGAAGGCATCCCCATCCTCGCCAGCTACGGTCTTCTGCAGGACTGGGATGCGATCCTCTGGTACACCTTCGAGCCCAAAGCCGATTCCAACTGGAAGCCATACGTCGGGGATCCGTTCGACATCTCACTCGATCCTGTGAAGATGCCGGAGCTGGCCGAAGGCGCGCTCCTTTTTCTGCGTGGCGACGTTGAAAAAGCCCGCACGCTCGACACGCGCTCGTACTCCGAGAAGCAGGTCTTCGACAGCATGCTGCTTCCCATGACCGACCGCCCGTACTTCACCCCCGGCTTCCCGCTCGACCTGCCGCTCGAGCACGAAGTTCGCATCTCGTCGCTCGACGGACCGCCCACGCAGAGCTTCTCCGCTCAGCCCCTGGCCAATCCCCTCGTGTCCGATACGCATCAGCTCGCCTGGTACACATCGCCGCAGAACACCGGACTTGTCATGGTTGACGCGCCGCGCACCCAGGCCCTCATCGGCTTCGTCCGCGCAAACAACAAGTCCGATAGCAATCTCTCCGCTCAGGTCGAGAACACCTTCTGCAGCATTCTCCTCAGCTCACTCGACGACAAGCCCATCGCCGAGGCTTCAAAGATGGCCCTCATTGCCGGCGGCCGCGTCGAGAACACCGGCCAGCAGTGGAACGTCGTCGGCACCGCTGTCACCAACTGGGGCACCACGCCGACGCTCATCGATCAGGTGCGCGGCACCATCACGCTCCGCAATCTGAAGGGTGCACGCGGCGTCCTGCTGCAGCCGGTCGATGGCGCCGGCCAGCCGGAAGGCGCCGCCTTGCCCGCGACCCGCAAAGGCGACGACTGGGTTCTGCAACTCGGCGAGCCCNNCATATTGCCCGTCGATCCAGCAGCCGTGACGGTGACTGTGCCGGTCACGGGCGTCGTTCCGCCGCCGCCACCACCGCTGCCCGAGCCGGTTCCTCCGCCACTGCACGCCGTCACACCAGCAGCGCAGAACAGCATCAGCACCGGCAGCAACAGAAACCTGCCGCACTTGCCGCCGCGCCGCTTCCACGGCCACAGCAGCAGCAACACCGCCGGCAAAATCGACGCTGCACGCAGCAGCGTGCCGCTCGCGCCGTACCCGGGCCTGGCCAACATCGCCGAGGTCATAGCCGCAATCGCGACTGTGCCGGTCAATGCCGTGTTCGAACCGTCGGCGGTGTAGCTGGACGGGCTGAACGTGCAGCCGACATTCGCCAGCGTGCTGGTGCAGCCCATCTTGATCGTTCCGTTGTAGCCGCCTACCGGCGTCAGCGTCAGGTTCACTGCCCCGCTTCCGCCGGCAGACAATGTCAGACTCGACAGACTCCCCGCCAGGCTGAAGCTCGGCGGCGTCCCGCCCACCGTTCCCGATGAGAGGTACACCGGCACAATCTGCCATTGCTGCGCCTGGTTCGCAGGCGTGATCCAGTCCGTATTCGCGCTCGTCGGCGCTGTCTGTTCGATCGCGCTTGCCGCCGTCGCCAGAACAAGCCCGCTCAGCTTGTTGACGATCGCGTAGGTCCCGTTGCCGGTCGTCAGAATGTTCCACGCCTGGGTCGCCGAGCCCGAATTCGACGTCGCCGCTCCCACCGTCGAACCCGCCGTCGTCGAACCGCCGCCGTCCAGCACCACCTGACCGCCGCTCGTGTTTTCATTCGCGATCTGGAACGTCCCGTCGCCGTTGCTGGTGATCGCCCACTGCTGGGCCGGCGATTCCACGCCGCTGTCCGCCGCTGTCGCCAGGGCCAGGGTCGAGCCCGAGCCTGTTGTCTCCAGCACCTGGCCGCTAACGAGATTGACGAGCTTGTGGGTCAGCGTCGGTCTAGCCGTCCGCCCAGCGCGTCCACCGCCTCCAGCACCGCCGAATAATTCGGCGCCGACGACTGCGAGTTGCCGGACGTATCCGCGTTGTCGAAGAGCGTCAGCCCGTTGTAGACATAGGTCGCGTCTGTCGTGGCGTCGCCATTCGTGTATCCACCGCCGGATTTCGGCAGGTTCACCCCCGCCGGATCCCAGTACTCCACCCCCATGCCCAGATGGTTCGGCAGGCCCTTCAGCACGCTCGTCAGGTCGATGAGGAACTGCCGTTGCCCAGCCATCGTCTCGGGATACCACGGATCGGCCGCCGCGAAGCCGCCCTCATAGTGCTCTCCCGCCTCGATCACGAAGATCGGCTTGCCGATGGCCGTTGCTGCATTCATCAGCGCGGTCTGTTCCACCGGCTGGTTATCAGGATTCGACGCGCTCGCCTGCGCGGCGGTCAGAGGTCCGTGATTAAACGGGTAGTAGCTCTCGCACATCGCATCGTAGGGAACGCCGTTGCTGTTCACGTAGCCGAAGAAATTCGTCAGGTCCCATGCCGGCGTGATGTGAATGCAGCGCAGCGGCGGCGGCAGCGCAGGACCCAGCGAGGTGTCCGAGGCCGCATCCAGGACCGCCTGCATCCCCTGCTTCTCCAGCGCCGCAAAGGGCGCGAAGTTGCTTCCCGTGGGCGACCCCAGCGACCCCAGAAATCCCGTGTCCACCTCGTTGCCGATCGTTACCATGTCGGGCATCACGCCCGCCGAGCGGTAGGCTTCCACCTCGGCCTTCACGTAGTTGTAGAGATCCGTCTCCGCCTGCGTCAGCGAGTCGCCGCTCCACGCCCCGGGAATCGTATACGACGACCCGCCGTCGAACAGCAGCGTCAGCTCAACCGCCATGCCCAGCTTCTTCGCCCGCCTGGCCAGATCCAGATCCGCCGCCTCCGTCTCCCCGTAGCAGCCGTTGCCGCTGCACGTCGCCGGAATCGCGCTGCTCCCGTTCAGCGTTAGCGTGGTGTACGGTGGCGCCGACGTCGGCCGCACGCGCACGAGATTCACGCCGTGGTTCTTCAGAATCGCCAGCACATCCTGCGGCTGGCCTGCGTCCTGCCACCAGGGAAGTCCTGCAGCAACACGCTCCTCTTCCTGCTTCTCCAGCAGCGCGTTATCGATGCCACGAAAGAACACCGGCCGCAGCAGCCATTGCTGGCTCTGCGTCGCCGATCCCGGCGCCCCCGTCTGCACCAGCGTCGCACCCGCATTCGTGCCGTTGGTATCCAGCAGCAGCCCCGTGCCGCGATTCGTTACCGTTGCATAACCATCCGCTGTCGCGCTGAGCGTCCATTGCTGTGTCAGCGTCGCCGGCGCGCACGGATTCTGCACGGTCGTCATCCCGCCCGACCCGCTGCTCGCATCGAGGCACAGCCCGTTCGACAGATTGCTGAGGATCCAGGCGCTGCCGATCCGCGTCATCGCCCATCGCTGCGTCAGCGAAGTAAAGTTGCGCGACTCCAACAGCAGCTTGTCGCCGGCCATGGTCGATCCGTTGTTCAGATCCGCCTGCAGACCCGATGCCTGGTTGATGAGGTACACCACCTCGCCGTTCACCGGATTGATGTCCGCAGGCTCGGGAGGCTGTTGCCCGAGCACACGGCCGCCGAGGAGCATCAGCGCGAGGCACAAGGCCGCCCGCGTAAGGCGCATAACAGACGAGTGGTTTTCCATGTTTTCCGGCCAGGTTGGAACCGCACACGGCTGGCAGGTGCGGTCCGCGAACCCCCAGGTACGATAGAGGACCCGTGACGGTTTGCCATCCGACAAAGGTCGGATTGTCGCCGAGACCTGCGCCTTGTCACCATCCGGTGGTAAATGCTGATACCTGCCGTCACACTTCCGGACAAAAAAATGGCCCCAATCCGACTTTTGTCGGATTTCGATCGTTCCACCCGCGGCATACGATGCAGGACGGATTCAAAGGCCTGAGCGGGAAGCGGCGGATGTAAGCGCTTTCAGCTCCCTTTAACGGTGAGAGTCCGCCGGCACGGCCGATCGCAAGGCCGGACGACAAAGACGGCATCGACGGAAGACTCACCGGAGCTTCATCCACAACTGGCACGGAGGCGCACGCTATGACACGCAATCGAATCAGAAATCTGCTG
>PMAM01000302.1 GCA_003152595.1 Acidobacterium sp. | reverse complement strand
ACGTATTTCAACAAACTCCTAGGAGTTGGGATAGTACTCCAGTGAACGTTCGATCCTCGACTCGAGACGGGCTACAGGGACGGCTGGTAAAGATATTTTTGGAATCCCACGAACACGCTGCTTATTTCCTCGGGGTTTCCGAGGTCGGCAATGGCATCCGTAATCGAGTTGTGATATTTGAGGCGAAGTAGCGGCGTCAGCTTTTCCTTGTCCAACTCGCCGACGCCGACGCCCACGTAATGCGCCAACACGAAATCGAGGAATGCCTGCTGCCTACTGTTGAATTTCGCTTCTATAGCCGCCTTCGCCCGGGCAGCGCGTTCCTCTCGTGTGAGCGGCGGCAGGGCATAGGCAACGTACGCCAGAACGTCGAAGATGTCGCTCTTCTCGGCGTCTATGATCTTTTGCATCTCCGCTAGCTGTTCATTCCCGAAGCCCTTCTCCGCGAGTCCGTTCAGGAGCTTCTTCCGCGTGTCGGGAACGCTCCACAGGGCGCGCAATTCGGCTTCATTCCTGAAGAACTCCGGCAGTTTGCCGAACAGCAATTCCATAAACTGCTGCGCAGACATCGGAGTCCCGTCTGGATGCCAGAATGTCGTCGAAACCATGTGCTGGATCGCGCGGTCTTTCCCATCGGCGAGTCTCACCTTTGCCTTCGCGTTCTTTCTGCACACGCACGGGCGCTGACCGCAAACTGCGCACGGCTCTTTCGGACACTCACAGGGTGCTTTGCCACAGACCGAGCATGGCTGCGGTGCCGGCTCAACGCATTGACAGGGGTAAGAGCCACACTTCGAACATGGTTCCGGTTCCAGTGGCTCCCCGTCCCATTCCGGATCGGTGAAATGCCGGTACGCCCTTACGAAGTCGTAGATCGTGAAGTAGTCCTTGCCGTCGTAGAGCCGCGTGCCGCGACCGATGATCTGCTTGAATTCAATCATCGAGTTGATCGGCCGCATCAGCACGATGTTGCGAATGTTGCGGGCATCAACGCCAGTGGAAAGCTTCTGCGAAGTCGTCAGAATCGTCGGGATGGTCTTCTCGTTGTCCTGAAAGTCTCGCAGATGCTGGTTTCCAAGTTCGCCATCCTTGGCCGTTACACGCTGGCAATAGTTCGGGTCAGTGCTCGTCTTCATCTGATTGATGAGGTCCCGCACGGCCAGCGCATGGTCCTGTGTGGCGCAGAAGACCAGCGTCTTCTCCTTCTGGTTGATCTGCTCCATGAACAGCTTCACGCGGTGTGCTTCGCGTTCCTTGATCTCGATGATCTTGTTGAAGTCGGTTTCTGTGTAGCGCTTTCCGGCTTCAATCTCACCCTCGACCACTTGGTCGTCCGGCGTGTAGACGTACTCGTCGAGCGTCGTAGCGATTTGCTTTACCCGGAAAGGTGTGAGGAAGCCGTCGTTGATCCCCTCTTTGAGAGAATAGATATAAACCGGCTCGCCGAAGTATGCGTAGGTGTCGGCGTTCTCTTGGCGCTTCGGCGTGGCGGTCAGGCCGAGCTGTACCGCTGGAGCGAAGTACTCCAAGATTCCGCGCCAATTGCCTTCATCATTCGCTCCGCCCCGATGGCACTCGTCGATGACGATGAAATCGAAGAAATCCGGCGGATACTCGCCGAAGTATGGCGACGGCTTCCCGTCCTTCGGCAGGCCACTCATGAAGGTTTGGAAGATCGTGAAGAACACGCTGGCGTTCTTAGGAATCCTTCCTTTCTTGGTGATCTCCTCGGGCTTAATTCTGACCATGGCATCCTCGGAGAAGGCTGCAAAGGACGTGAAGTCGTTGTATGCCTGATCGGCGAGATTGTTGCGGTCGGCGAGGAAGAGAATACGAGGGCGCCGCGTAGGTCCCGCCCCGCTCTTCCAATCGTTCAGGTTCCAGCGAGCACTGAAAAGCTTCCATGCGATCTGAAAGGCGATGGATGTCTTGCCGGTGCCAGTCGCGAGCGTCAGGAGCAAGCGATCCCGGCCCTCTGTAATAGCCTCCAGAACACGCTGCACCGATGTCTCTTGGTAAAAGCGGATGGTCCATGTGCCGCTCTTATCGGGCATGGGCACGGCGGCAAAGCGCTCTCGCCACACGTTCGGCGTGGCGAAGGTCATCTTCCATAGTTCGTCCGGCGCGGGAAAGGCCGGGGTCTCACCCTCTTTCCCGGTCTGCATGTCGATGCCGTAGACGCCTCGGCCATTGGAGGAATAGGTGTAGCGAATCGACATCTTTTCCGCGTAATTCTTCGCCTGAGCCACACCCTCGGTCAGTGCTTCGTCCCACGCCTTAGCCTCGACGACGGCGAGCTTGGTGTTGCGATGTTCGAGAACGTAATCGGCCGAGAGCGGCTTGCCACGCCGGCCTTGCCCTTCGATCCGACCGGGCGTAATCGGGTACTCACGCCGAATGCGACTGCCTTCAATGACACCCCAGCCTGCCGCCTTTAGTGCAGGATCAATGTGCTCGGCTCTGGTCTCGGCTTCGTTCATGGGTAGTCTCTAAAGTTGTCCAGTGAAAGCTCGGTACAACAGCGACTTTTTCAGCTCATCAAACGCAGAAGCCTTCTGCAGGTAAAAGGATTCCAAGCGCTGGGTTTCACAACGGAGTTGGTCGGCTCTTGCCATCTCCTTTCTCTGGACCGCAATCGGAGGCACAGGTATACGCAACTCGTTGAGGATTCCGTGATTCAAGCTGCTCATCGTAGTCCCGACCGCGCTCCCCTCGAGCCGCGACCTGAATTGTTGCGACCCAAAAAGCGCCACAAAGAACTTGGGATCCATGTGATCCGAAAGCCGCACGAAAAATGATCCCGTTCCGCACAACCAACCATCTTCCCGATCCGTGACCAGAGCGCATCGGCCAAGTTCGCCCCGCCGTCCAATAACCACGTCTCCGGCTTTGAGAACGTAGCTCCGAAGCCGCTCTCTCGTTCTCTCGCTGACCATCATCTTTCTCGACGGGACAATGCTTGAATCCACTATGTTCATTGGATTCACCAGCGGGATGCCATCGGGAACGTAGTCGGATTTGTGAAGCATTGTTCCGAAAGGGCCTGTTGAAATATTCTCGGCGATCTCCCCCAGCGTCTTTTCCATCCACCCCGGACCACGCTGGGTGAAAACGGATTGAAGATGGCTTTCGAAGAGGGCACGGGCGCTTCGGAGATTCTTTTCGGCGTTGGTTTTGGCGGTGGCGATGCCCGCAAGTACGTTGTCGAGGATACGGACGATTCGCTGCTGTTCGGGGAGCGGAGCGATCGGAATCTGTATGCTCCTTATCAGATCCATGTTGAGTCCACGTCGATCATTTCCGCTATCGCCGGTTATATGCCTGATTTCCTCGTATCGACCGCGAAGGTTCAGATACAAAAATTCTGGTAATAGCTCACTCAGGTCATTTGGGAAAATACTAACCAGTGATTGATTACATGTCGCTTGCATGCGCAGTAGCGCGACTGTTCCTCGCGTCTTGCCTTGACCGTTTAGCGCGATCATCACTGAATTGACCGGCAGCAGCTTCGCATTCGAATTCTTCATCCCTGCATCGGTGATGCGGCCCTCGCAGTCCACGATTTCCCCTTGGTGGATGTCCCCTGACACTAACCACCTGACTTCGCCACCGAAATACTCAGGATTTGCTCTGCTGGGTGTTCCACCGGTCATCAAGCTACACACGTCTCCAATTCTCGTAACCCGCCATCCCTCTTTCATAGCAACGCCTTGATGTTCGCTAGCACTTCAGCACTCTCGGCGTCTAAAGCGACGATTTCTTCGATGATGACCTCGGGGCGGCGGTGCGCTATTTCATCGCCCCCGTTCGGGTTTTTCACGGAGAGGTTAAAGGCCTCTTTTTCAATGGTCTTGGCGTCTACGCTCCAAGATTTGGGAGAATCGGCTGAAGTCTCCTGAAGCTCGACGAACTCAGCGAGATCGTCATCGTTAAGTGGGTTGGTCTTGCCTAGATTGCGTCCGGGATCGAGTTGGTAGTACCAGATCCTGCGAGTGGCCGCGCCCTTTTCAAAGAAGAGCACTACTGTCTTCACTCCAGCGCCTTGAAAGGTGCCGCCCGGGCAGTCAAGTACCGCATAGAGGTTGCAGCTCTCCAGCAGCAGCTTGCGGAGATTCACAGAGGCGTTGTCCATGTTAGATAGGAAGGTGTTCTTGATGACTACGCCTGCCCGGCCGCCCGCTTTAAGGATTTTGATGAAATGCTGGAGGAATAGGGATGCCGTCTCACCGGTGCGGATGGGAAAGTTCTGCTGGACCTCTTTGCGTTCCTTGCCACCAAACGGCGGATTTGCCATCACTACTTCGAATCGATCTTTCTCCTGAATATCGGCGAGGTTTTCGGTGAGCGTGTTGGTATGGATGATGTTGGGCGCCTCGATGCCATGCAAGATCATGTTCATGATGGCGATTACGTAGGCAAGCGATTTCTTTTCCTTGCCGTAGAACGTGCGTTCCTGAAGCGTCTTCGCGTCCCTGGTCGTTAATCCCGGCTTTGCACTGAGGTACTCAAATGATTCGCACAGGAATCCTGCCGAGCCGACAGCCCCGTCNNCGCGGAGTGTAATATTCGCCACCATTGCGCCCCGCGTTGCCCATGTTTCTGATCTTCGCTTCGTAGAGGTAGGATAGCTCGTGCTTCTCCGTCTGGGAGCGGAAACGGAGCTCATCGATCTGGTCAATGATCTCGCGCAGGTTGTAACCGCTCTGGATCTTGTTCTTGATCTCGCCGAAGATCTCCCCAATCTTGTATTCGATGGTGTGGGGGCCGGTCGCCTTTTGCTTGAAACCGTACAGGTAGGGAAAAAGCTTCCCGTTCACAAACTCGCGAAGGTCATCGCCGGTCAGAGCCTTGTTGTGGTCGAGTTTGCCGTCCTTGTCCTTGGGCGCGGCCCAGTATTCCCATCGATAGGGTTCGTCGAGGATGTGGCTGTATTTCTTGCCTTCTAATGCGGCCTCGGTGCTCTTGTCCTGCTCAAGATCGTCGAGGTATTTCAGGAATAGCAACCACGAAGTCTGCTCTGTGTAGTCGAGCTCGGTGGTGCAGCCAGCCTCTTTCCAGAGGATGTCATCGATGTTTTTGAAGGCTTGTTCGAACATGGATGTGATTGGGGTGCCTTTTGGGCGGTTGATGGTCAGAAAACCCCCGAGAGAGCCTATGGGTCTCAACGAGTAAGGTTTCTAGTAATTCGCTGGAATCCTCAGAATCATACGTCCGCGAGGACCAGCAGTCCAGCGGCCAACGGTGGTACCCCACCCCGCTAGGGCCGTGAAATCTGTGCTGCTTGTTTATCGATCTCAACGATATTGCGAGCGTAAGGCCTCAGTTCCTGACTGATTGTTTGCAACGTGCCGATCAAGACAAGATTCACATCTTCGTGCTCGACCAGATGTTGTATAGCCTCGTGAAAGTCAGAATCGCCAGCGAAAAAGAAGAGGGTGCCCCATCGCCGCTTGGAAAAGGATCTCATCAGGTGAAATGCCAATCCGACGTCTACCGCCTTCTGGATCGTCTGTTTGTAGTGCTCGCCCGTTACGGGATGAACGACGGAGCTGCCACCCATGTGGGCCGGCCAAAAAAGTTCCTTTTCCTGCAGCCAGTACAGTTTGACTCGGAGCCCAGGACCTCCCGGTGGAGGATATTGAAGCGCGTTGTGAAAGGCGTTTTGTTTTGCAGTAGGCGGTTCCGGATCGGCATTAAAGTAATACGCGTCCTCGATTTTCTCGTTCACCGTCTGATCGAGGAACCTGCTCTCGATGAATTGCCGCAGTTTCATGTAGTCGAGCTTGTCGGTTCGCTTCAACGAACCCAGCACTTCATCGCGTATGCGCCATCCACAAACCAAGCCGCGCTCATATACTTTCCCCCGATTCCCAATACTATGAGCGATAACGAGAAGTTTGCGGAAACCGCAGTGTTTGCGCCAAGGAATCTGCACGGAGGACTACACGGCTACAAAATCGTCTACATCGGGCGATTTGCCAGACCCGGAAAAGACGCCAAGCTATTGAAAATAAATGGTCGGGGAGAGAGGATNNGCGCCGTGCCGCTGAAGCCCGCTGCTGACGATTCCCCCGAGCTGGGCTGCAACCTTCGTACCGGGGTAATAGCACCAGGCTGCCATTGATGCCTGCCCTCAAAATGACCGATGGTTAATATGACACCTTCAGCAGCGCTCTTTTCCTTTCGCTGACCTGAGCCGCACGACCGCCGTCAGGAGATTGCAATGATCATCGNNCTGATCGAGTACGGTCTGATCCTCGCGGTCATGGCGCTGGCGCTGATCGCCTCCATGAACAAGCTCACCAACTCGATCGGGAATTTCTTCAATCAGGTCGGCAACAGCCTCTGATCGCAGTCCTGACCGCGCCTTCCCTGCCTGTAACACAATAGAAGATGAAGAACCGCGCCGGATTTTGCTCCGGCT
>PMAM01000325.1 GCA_003152595.1 Acidobacterium sp. | reverse complement strand
GTTGAGACTCCACAACTAGCGGTCGCCTTTTTGGCGATGCCCAGCTTCGGGTCGCGTTCGCCGCTCTGATGTTGTTTGGGGCGCAGGCCGAGATACGCGCCGGCGTCGCGGCTGCGGGCGAAGCGGTGCGAGTCGCCCACAGTGAGCACGTAAGCGAGCGCGGTAACCGGACCGACGCCGGGCACGCTGCGCAGGCGCGCGGTTTGCGCATAGCTTTGGCGGCTGAGCTGCTCGATCTCCCCGTCCAGGGTGCGGATCTCCTTGCTGAGCGCGGTGATGGTGCGGTAGAAGGGGGCCAGAGCGGTGCGCAGGGCCTGGGGGACTGCGCTCCAGGTGTTTGCAGGGAAGTATGCCGCGTCGGCGCGCGGCAGCCGGCCGCCGAGGCTTTTGACCAGGCCGCGGGCGGCGTTGACCAGCTGGGTACGGGCTTTGATCAGCTGGGCGCGGCTGCGGATCACGGCCAGGTCTTGCTGATGCTGTTGGCTGCGGTGTTCGATGGGGAACAGCAGTTTAGGATCGACGCGCACCACGCGGGCCAGGGCTTCGGCGTCGTTGCGGTCGTTTTTGCTGGCATGCGCGGTGCCGCGCCAGCGCGAGGGGTTGGCCACGGTGACCTGGCAGCCGGCGGCCGTGAGGGCGCGGCTGACCCAGCCGGAGTGCGTGCCGTTTTCGAGGGCCACGCGGGCGCCGCGCCAGGCGGCGGCCTGTTGGCCGATGGCCTCGGCGCTGGTGCGCACGCGGCCGCGGTCCACCACCTCGCCGGCCGCGTTCAGCGCGCACCAGTGACTGAAGCGGTCGCCCAGATCGATGCCCAACGCCGCGGTTGTCGTTTCCATGCTGCTAACCTTCTTCATGCTGGTCTCCTTTGCAACTTCGATTGCGTCCAGCCGCAGAGTAACTCTGCGGCCGGAGACCAGCACTCTCATCCCATCTGTGGGGTGAACCTGGCCGGGGAAGCCGGATGGGTTCTTCTCGGGAATTTTGAGCTGGGGTGAGACGTCAGGTCAGCCAGTTCCTCACCGGACGCCAGTCCCGCAGTTCCCGCACGGACCCCAGTCCAGCAGTTCTCTCGCCGGACGTCAGGTCCGCAGTTCCGGCAACGGACCCCAGTCCAGCAGTCTCTCACCGGACGTCAGGACAGCAGTTCTCTTACCGGACGCCAGGGCTTCTTCTGGGAGGCTGCGACTGGCTCGCAGGTCAGTGTGCCTTCATACGTGTTGACGCCGTCGCGGATTCCGTCGTCGTCGAGGATCGCCTTCTTCGCGCCGTTATTCGCCAGACGCATCACGTAGGGGAAGGTCGCGTTGGTGAGTGCCAGGGTTGAGGTGTTGGGCACGGCGGCGGGCATGTTGGTGACGCAGTAGTGAACCACACCATTCACTTCGTAGGCGGGATTGCTGTGCGTCGTGGGATGCGCCGTCTCGACGCATCCACCCTGGTCGATAGCGACGTCGACAATCACGGCGCCNNCCGATGACGAGATCGGCCTCCTGCACGGCGCGCGAGACGTTCCAGGAATTCGAGGCCAGGGTAAAGATTCTGCCGTTGAAGATGTCGTCCAGCTCGCGGAGACGGTTGAGGTTCACATCCACCAGCGTGACTTTGGCGCCCATGCCGAGGGCAATCTTCGCGGCGTTCGTGCCGACGATTCCGCCGCCGATGACGCAGACGCTGGCCGGAGGCACGCCCGGCACGCCGCCGAGCAAAACGCCGCGGCCTCCCTTTTCTTTTTCGAGATACGCTGCGCCGACCTGGACCGCCATGCGTCCGGCGACTTCCGACATGGGCGTGAGCAGGGGCAGGGTTCCGGCGCGATCGCGAATCGTTTCGTAGGCAATTCCGATAACCTTCTTCTGCAGCAGCTTCTCGGTCAGCTCCGGAATCGGCGCCAGGTGGAGATACGTGAAGAGTACAAGACCCTCGCGAAAGAAGACGTACTCCTTCTCGACCGGCTCCTTGACCTTGACGATGAGGTCGGCGTTGCCCCAGACGTTGTGGGCCGAGCCGACGATCTCGGCACCGGCGGACTGATATTCGTCGTCGGTGAAGGCTGAAAGCTCGCCGGCGCGGGTCTCCACCAGGACCTTGTGCCCGGTTTCGCTGAGAGCTTTGACACCGGCGGGCGTAATGCCCACGCGGCTCTCGTGGTCTTTAACTTCCTTCGGAACTCCAATGATCATCAGGGCTTCCCGCGGCGCTCGGTCTGAGGAGAAAAAGTGAGAGCCGGACTGAAGATTCTACACTCAGGCAGAGAGCAGGCGCCGGAGTTCTCCGGTCAAAACCGCGGGCGAAACGGGTTTGGTGAGAAAGACGGTGCTGGGATCCGCCTCGTGTTCCATCATGTTGCCGCTGACGAGAATCGCGGGGATCTCCGGGCGCAGAGCGCGAATGCGGGCGATCAGGCGGGGACCGTGGACGCCGGGCATTCTGGCGTCGGTAACGACGGCGGCAATTTTGTCGATCTGTTTGCGGGCGGCTTCGAGGCCCTGGGCGCCATTCTCGCAGGCGATGACTTCAAAGCCTGCACCCTGCAGAATCCTGGTAAACAGGAGGCGAACCGCGCGATCGTCTTCAACCACCAGGACGGTAGCTGCTTCGGTGCCGACGGCGCGATTTGTGCCAGCTGGAACCACAGTCACCCAACGTGCTGGGACCCCGGCGCGGAAGAGGCGAGCAGTAGCCGAGCTCTCCGTAGACGGCAGTACCGCGAACGATGCCCGACTGTAACACGCAAAGGAATTACGAAGGAATTAGCCGAAAGAGGGATGATGAACCGCCCCGTCCGGTCGATCAGGGAGATTACTTTAGAGCCAGACCTTACAGCCAGCCCCTGGCTCGCGCCAGACGGGCGGCCTCGACGCGATTGGAAGCGCCCAGCTTGCTGATGGCCTCGGACAAGTAGTTCCGGACCGTGCCTTCGGAGAGGTGCAGCTCCTCGGCAATTTCGCCGCTGGACTTCCCTTCTCCGGCGCGCCACAGAATCTGGCGTTCACGCTCGGTCAGGGGGTCCGGGCCGCTGTCCCACGCTTCGAC
>PMAM01000086.1 GCA_003152595.1 Acidobacterium sp. | reverse complement strand
CCAGCATCAGCAGGAGGGCCGCTGCATAACCGCACATTAGGAAAGGCGTATACATGGGTGCTACGTTCAACACCTCCACTTACCGGCCGGCTCATCGCCTAAACGGGCTCGAGCCTGATCCAGCGTCAGCGACATCGCCGGGGTAATTTGGTGCAATCAGGATGGCACACGCCTACATCCAAAGTCACCACAAAAGGTGACTGGGAACCACCTCCCACATGGCTATTCGGTGTCAGTCCAGGTCACCCGTTCAGTATCCCCGCGATCCACCCCTAAACCATGAATCACGGATCGAACCATCGAGTCGTCCTCGTTTCCGGACTACCCGGCTCGGGCAAGACCACGCTCGCCCGACCGCTGGCGGAGCGGCTGGGCTTCGCTCTGCTGACCAAGGACGACATCAAGGAGAGTCTTTACTCGGCGATGGAAGGGGCTCCGGGCGACGTTGAGTTTTCGCGCCGCATCGGTTCGGCGGCCATGGAAGTTCTCTGGGCCCTGGCTCCTCATTGCCCCACGGTCGTCCTCGAAGCCAACTTCCGAACGAAAAGCAGCTACGAGCGGGAGAAGGTGGCGACTCTGCTGGCAACCGGCTCGCAGATCGTGGAGATCTATTGCCGCCTGCCGCGTGAGGAAGCCTCCCGCCGATTCGCCGACCGTGCGCGCCAGGTGAGGCATCATCCGGCCCACGCGCTGGCCGAGATGCCGCCGGAGCGGATGGCGGAGTATGAAGAGCCGTTCGGGATGGGCGCCGTGATTGAGTTGGACACGCGAACGCCGGTAAATGTGGAGGGGCTGGCGGAGAGGGTGGAGAAAATGTGGAGGGAATTCAGGCCGAGCTATTGATGTCAGAGAGGGCAGTAGGTATCATGATATGTATCAGGAGGAGTGATGCGCGCGAAGGCAAAAATCTTTACAACCGGCAGGAGTCAGGCGGTCAGACTGCCGGCGGCGTTCCGCTTCGATACGAAAGAAGTTTATGTGGACCGAGACTCGAGAACCGGCGATGTGATTCTCTCGAGGAGACCGGCGAAGTGGGCTGAGATCTTCGCTGCCCTCGACCGAGCCGGCGTGCCAGACGATTTTCTGTCAGACCGTGGGGATGAACCTCCCCAGGAGCGTTCGACTCTGTGAAGACGCTCACTCGATATATGCTCGACACAAATACGGTCAGCTACATTCTGAGGGGTCAATCACCTAAAGCCCGCAAGCGGCTGGAGCGCCTCAGTGAAGAAGAAGAGGCCTGCATTTCCGCTATCACTGAGGGCGAGATTCGGTGCGGCCTCGCCAAACATGCTGTGAAGCCTGAAACACGCGACAATATCGAGCGATTTCTGGAAGCGATCGACATCCTGCCATGGGATTCAGACGTCGCGCGAGTATATGGTTCGACGCGGGCGAAACTGGAAGCAGCTGGAAGGCCGATCCACAACCTGGATCTTCTGATCGCTTCGCACGCCATGACGGTCGAAGCCGTGCTTGTCACCAATGACCGGGTATTCCGGAATCTGGTGAACAATCTGCGGACCATCAGTTGGGCTGCGGATCTGCCAGCGCGCGTTTAAGGCGCTTCGCCGCCCCATTTAGAATAGTGCTTTGCACTCATTCATCTCCTCGCAGGCGCTTCCTTCAGGCCGGAAGCACTTGCACGAAGGCACACACCTAAGTATGCATCGCTGGTCGAAGCTCTTTATCCCCACCCTGCGCGAAGCTCCCGCAGACGCCGAAGTTGCCAGTCACAAGTTCCTGGTTCGTGCCGGATACATCCGCCAGCTCGGCGCCGGCATTTATTCCTATCTGTTCCTCGGCCAGCGCTCCATCGACCGCATCATCCGCATTGTGCGTGAGGAGATGGACCGCATCGGTCAGGAATTCCTCCTGCCCACCATCCACCCCGCCGACCTGTGGCGCGAGTCCGGCCGCTGGACGATGATGGGCGACAACATGTTCCGCCTCAAGGACCGCAAGGGCGCGGACCTGTGCCTCGGCATGACCCACGAAGAGGTGATGACCGACATCGCCCGCAACGAGCTGCGCAGCTACAAGCAGCTGCCCCAGACCTGGTATCAGATCCAGACCAAGTTTCGCGATGAGCCGCGCCCAAGATCCGGCCTGCTGCGCGTGCGGCAGTTCATCATGAAGGACAGCTACTCGTTTGACCTCGACCAGAGCGGCCTCGACAATAGCTACTCGCTACACGACGCGGCCTATCGCGCCATCTTCACCCGCTGCGGCCTCAACTTTGTCGTCGTTGAAGCCGATTCCGGCGCGATGGGCGGCTCCCAGTCGCAGGAATTCATGGTCTACACCGATGCGGGCGAGGACCTGATCGCCAGTTGCGCCGCATGTGGTTATGCCGCCAACATTGAGAAAGCCACCTCGCGCCTCGCCCCCGCCAAAGAGATGGAGCCGACCGGCGACGGCATGCCGGAGCTGGTATCGACGCCAGGCCAGGCCGCCATCGCCGACGTGACGAAGTTCTTCAACATCGAGCCCAGCTCCGACATCAAGTGCGTTGCCTACATGGCGAAACTGCCTCGCGAGGATGCCGCCAAGAAGTCCCTAAAGGTCTTGCTGGACGCAAAGTCTCCAGACAAGGAGTCCCTGGCCTTGCAGTACTTGGCCGCCCAACAGTGGCAGCCCGTGATCGCCTTCCTGCGCGGCGATCATTTCGTGAACGAGACCAAGCTGATGGCTGTCGTCGGCGCGACCGAAGTGCGGCCCATGGTGCCCGAAGAGCTGGACCGGTGGTTCCACGGACCAGCGGGCTACCTCGGGCCCATCGGCCTCGATCCGGCAAAAACTCTCCACGACGGCAAGGCCAACGTCATCCTTGATCCCGGCCTCGATAACCGGAAGAACCTGGTTTGCGGCGCCAACAAGCTGGATTACCACTACCGCAACGTCGTCCCCGGGCGCGACTTCCAGTGGACCGTGGTCGCCGACATCCGCAACGCCCGCGAAGGCGAGGGCTGCCCGCAATGCGGCGCGCCGCTGCGGGTCGCCAAAGCCGTCGAAGTGGGACACATCTTCAAACTCGGCGACCGCTACACCAACAAGATGGGCGTGCGCGTCCTCGATGCCAACGGCAAAGAAGTGACTCCGATCATGGGTTGCTACGGCATCGGGATCGAGCGCATCCTCACCGCCGCAGTCGAGCAGGGCAACGACGCCAACGGCTTCTGGCTGCCGCGTTCCATCGCGCCCTTCGACGTGGTCGTCACAATCACCAACGTCGCCGACCCAGTGCTCAAAGCCACAGGCGAGAGAGTTGCATCTGACCTTGAGGCCGCCGGGTTCGATGTGCTGCTCGACGACCGGGACGACCGCGCGGGCGTCAAGTTCAAAGATGCTGACCTCATCGGTATCCCTTATCGGGTGACCGTCGGCAGGAAGGCGGCAGAAGGGAAGGTCGAGCTGATGACCCGCGCCACCGCGTCCGGCGTGGACGTCGCCATCGCTGACCTCGTTGGCGAACTCAGCCGCGTTGCCCCGGTACACTAGAAGGGAGGGCGCATCCGCTGCCGCTGTTGCTGAAAAATGCGTGTCAGCCTGCACACGGCGTGTCACCCACGACACGAAGAATTGGAGCGAATTACCACGAAGATGCGTGTTTTCAATGCATCCAATATGGCTCCGCGCATGCACCACTGCGTCGTGGAACCTGCAGATGAGCCGCGAGGCGGTCCGGACTCGTCTGAACAGGCAGGGAAGGCGAATCGAGCTCTATGGCAGTAAAAGTTAAAGTTCCCAGGGTGGCAGTCCACATCACCGCAAAAAAGGCGCTCATTGTGGCGGGAATGGTCTGCGGCGCCGCGGCTGTGCTGGGCGGCCTCGTCTTCACGTTTTACTGGAATAAGTACGGCCACATTGTCGACGAGCGCCTGAAGCAGCCGCTTTTCGCGCAGACCGCAAAGATCTACGCCGCCCCCGCGGAGATTCGCCCGGGACAGAAGCTGACCGCCACCGACATTGAGCAGCAGTTGCAGGAGGCTGGCTACTCGCTCGATAGCCAGGGCTCGGCTTCTCCCATGGGCACCTATGCCGTCAATGCGCACGCCATCACCATCCGTCCGGGTGCGCAGTCGTACCACTCACAGGATGGGGCCACGATCAGCTTCGACGAGCGCGGCGTCGACGAGATCACAGGCGACAACGGGCAGCAACTCGCTGCCTATGAGCTGGAGCCGCTGCTGATCACCGGCCTTTCCGACGAAAATCGTGCCAAGCGCCGGCTCGTCACCTACGACGAGCTGCCAAAATATCTTGTTCCCGCCGTCACCTCGATCGAGGACCGCCGCTTCTTCCAGCATGGCGGCGTGGATTACTTTCGCCTTCTCGGCGCCGCGGTCGACGACCTGCGCAACCGCCACTACAGCCAGGGTGGATCGACGCTCACCATGCAGCTGGCGCGTGGCTTCTTCCTCACCCCGGAAAAACGCATCAAGCGCAAGCTCATCGAGATCATCATTACCTTCCAGCTCGAGCACCGGTTCACGAAGCAGCAGATCTTCCAGATGTATGCCAACCAGGTGCCGCTCGGCCANNGCGGGCATTATTCAGAGCCCGAGCCGCCTGAATCCCTTCCGCCATCCGGAGCGCGCAATCGAGCGCCGCAACATCGTGCTCGACGCCATGGTCGAGACCGGCGACATCAGCAAACAGCAGGCGGAGCAGGCCAAAGCCGCGCCCCTCACTCTCGATCCCGGCGCGTTCGATTCCGGCGAGGCGCCCTACTTCGTCGACCTCGTCCGCGACCAGCTCATCCAGCGTCTCGGCGATGCCGATTACAACGAGCAGGGCCTCCGCATCTACACTTCGCTCGATCCGCAGCTCCAGCAAATTGCCCAGGACGCTGTCGCCACCGGCATGAAGCATGTCGACGAGCTGGTACAGGAGCGTCGTGAGCGGCTCATCCGCCTGGCAGCGAAAGCAGGCAATGCCCCGCCGCCTGCGGAGTCGCCCCAGGTCGCGCTGATCGCCCTCAATCCCCACACGGGCCAGGTGCTCGCCCTCGTCGGTGGCCGCAATTACGGCATCAGCCAGTTCGATCACGCTGTCTCGCACCGGCCCACAGGGTCCATCTTCAAGCCCTTCGTCTACGCGGCCGCCTTCAACACCGCCCTCGCTGGAACGCCGCTCACCAATGCCGACGGCACCAGCGCCGTTTTCACGCCGGTCACCGTCCTGCACGACGAGCAGACCACCTTCAACTTCGACAACCAGGACTACACGCCGCGCGACTTCGACAATAAGTATTACGGCGACATCACTGCCACTGAAGCCCTCTACCGTTCTCTCAACAACCCCACCATCTCCCTCGCGCAGATGGTCGGCTTCGACAATGTCGCCTCGCTGGCCCGCGATGCCGGCATCAAGTCGGCGCGCGGCACCCCGGCCATGGCCATCGGAGCCTACGACGCGACGCCCATGGAGATGGCCGGCGCTTACACCGTCTTCGCCAACGACGGCGTCCACATCGATCCCTGGATGCTGGCGTCGGTGCGCTCGCCCAACGGCGATGTCCTCGCCGATTACTCGCCGCAGATGAAGCCGGTGCTCGATCCGCGCGCCGCCTTCCTCACCGTGAGCATGATGGAGCAGGTGCTCAACAATCCCCATGGAACCGGAGCCGGTGTCCGCAACATGGGCTTTACTGCGCCGGCCGCCGGCAAGACCGGTACCTCGCATGACGCCTGGTACGCGGGGTTCACGAGCAATCTGCTCTGCATCGTCTGGGTCGGCAACGACGATTACACCGACATCAAGACCGAGCTGGGCGGCATCAATGCGGAGGGCGCTAAAGCCGCCGGTCCCATCTGGGCCGACTTCATGAAGAACGCGGTGAAGTTGCCGGAATACTCTGATACGAAGGACTTTGTTCCCCCGGCTGGCGTCATCCAGGTTAGCCTGGACAATGCCACAAACCTCCTCGCCGACGCCACCTGTCCCCAGGACTACACCGCCGCCTTCCTCGAGGGAACCCAGCCGACCGATACCTGCGACCACTCCATGGGCGACCAGCGCAACCTGTTCCAGAAGATCTTCGGCCTTGGCCAGCGGCCGGTGACCCAGGCGCCCCCGCCCCAGCAGCAGGCTCAGCATCCAGCCGCGCCTCCAAAGGCACAACCGGCCCAACCCGCGGTTGCACAGAATCCGCCCGATCAGCAGAACCCGGACGACAAGAAGAAGAAGAAACCCGGCTTCTGGGGTCGTCTCTTCGGCAAAAAAGACAACAGCCAGCCGCAGGACCAGAACCCGAACCAGCCGCAATGAAGTTCACCGTAGCCACGCACCACAAGCGCGAGATCGTCGACATCACCGAGCAGGTCGAAAGCCATCTCACCGGCGCGGACGGCATCTGCTGCCTCAACGTCCTGCACACGACGGCGGCCCTCACCACGGCCGATCTGGATCCGGGTACCGACCTCGACATGCTCGACGCCGTTGAGGCCATGATGCCCAAGCTACGCTACCGGCATCCGCACAACCCCGAGCACGTGCCGGATCACATCCTGTCATCGCTGATCGGCACGGCGCTGACTCTGCCGGTGGAAGGCGGATCGCTGGTGCTCGGCACCTGGCAGAGGGTGATCCTCGTGGAACTGGACGGGCCGCGGAAACGCGAACTGACTCTGCATTTCCTCAAGAGCGCCGAGGGCAAATAGAAAGCGGCGCCATCGGCGCCGCCCCCTGACTCCAGGCTCGATGCGCTAGATCTTCACCGGCATCGTCGGATCGCCCGGCGTGGTGAGGTTGTTCTCCGCCCGCACAGCCGCCTCCGCCGCCTGGAACCCGATCTTCGAGTGGGTGCCATCGCAGAAGGGCTTATTCACCGATGCGCCACAGCGGCACAGCGAGAAGGCCGCTTTGCCGGTCAGGTCCCACTCTTTGCCTTCGTGGTCCACCAGCGTCACCGGACCCTCAACTCGGTAGGGCCCGTTGGGACGCACCGTAATCTTTACATCAGCCATTGCAATCTCCTGGAGATGAAATGTTCGCACTCTCAGTCTATCGTTGATGTGCTCCAGGCCAGGACTGCGTACTTCATTTGCACGAAGGGCCTAAGCGACGGGTGCCGTCTGCACAGCGGGCAGGACGGAGACAGCCTCGGTGCTCTTCTGCCTGACGGCAAACAGGTACCACACCAGCCACGCGATTGCCGTCCACAGGAACCACTTCGAGCCCAGGCCAATGGTCGCCCAAAACGGCTGGAGCTGGACCACGATGAAGAGAGCCGCCAGAGCCGCCACGGCTGTGCGCGAGGAACTGCGCCACGCGCCGTACATGAGCGCCGGCAACGCCAGGGACTGGTCGTAGATCCAGCAGTAAGGCGCCACCACGATCGAGACGAGAATGAGGACGTTGCCGTTCGCCAGCCAGTCCCAGGTGCGGCGGCGGGGCCAGTAATACGCCAGAGCCCAGATACCGCTGAGGGCGCTCGGTACGAAGACCAGCCATTTCGCCGANNTGCCCAGTGGGCATATTGGGTGAAGGCCGCCGGGTCGATAAGCCACGTGAGCGCGCAGCTGGCCGCAAGCGCCGCCACAGCGCCCATCAGAATGCGATAGCTGCGCGTGACCACGATCCACACCAGCAGAATGAGCCCGAAGGGCAGGAAGAGATGCGGCTTGAGCGTGCAGAACCATAAGGCGGTGCCGGCCAGGAAAGGCCGCGTGCGATGCAGTCGCAGAAAGAGCACCAGACCCAGCAACAGGAAGATCGACGTCTGGCCCATGATCACGCATTGCAGCGCTGGGGGAAAGGAATAGCCGAGCCATTCGAGGTACGTGCCTGGCCTGCCGAACATCTTCCACAGCATGCGAACGCAGGCGGCAAGAATGCCGGCCATGAGCAGCGACCACGGAAGGGCCCCGATGCGCGGCGCCACAAACCCCAGCGGCAAGGCAAGGGGCAGGCCCCACGGCGGATTGCGCATGTAGTAGGAGCCGGGCTTCCCGTCGTATCCGGCAAACCGCTCCAGCTTCCCCATCGCGACGGGATCGTAGGGGTTGGCACGATGGATCAGCTGGTAGCCGGTCGACCAGTACACGACGTAGTCGCGGCCGCCCGCTAAGCGCCCCACCATGGGCATGACGGCGAGGAACAACGTCGTCAGCGTCAGGGTAACGACGCACGCCAGGACCACCATCGCGTCTGCGAAGTCGGGTTGCCGTTTGGCGGGGAGCGATTGGGTGGCAGTGCCCATCACATCGATTCTAGGAACTGCGTGGCCTCCCGGCGATGCCACCTTCCGGCCATGTGCGCGTGGCGCGTTCTCGGGATGCGAGGCTTCGGGCACGGACTATGCCGCTGTGGGAGCGTACGCAGCTACCGGTGAGGCGTCTTGCTGCGTCGATCGGCGCGCCAGAACGTACCATGCCAGCCACGCAGGAGCCTGCCAGAGCCATGAGTAGAAGAAGGCTGTGGGACCGAAGTGGAACCAGGGGACGATCTCNNGCAGCATACAGCACGGCAGGAAGGGCGAGGGACTGATCGAACAGGAAGCAATAGGGCGCGGCGACGATGGAGACCAGCATGAGGAGACTGCCATGCTCGATCCAGTCCCAGCTCGCACGTCGCGGCCAGAAGTATGCAAGAGCCCACGCACAAGCGAGGATCGCGGGCACAAAGACGAGCCACTGCGCGCCGGGATCGATGAGCCGGCGGAGCAGAACGCCAAGGCAGGGAACCGGCTGGGCCGAGATGCCAGANNTCGCTGCGCCGAGCAGGATCCGATAGCGGCGCGTCAGGACGATCCACAGCAGGAGAATGAGTCCAAAGGGAAGGAACAGATGCGGCTTGATCGTGCAGAGCCAGAGCGCCGCGCCGGCCCAGAGTGGCCGCGTGCGATACAGGCGCAGGAAGAGCACCAGGCCCAGCAGCACGAAGAGCGACGTTTGTCCTACGACGACACATTGCAGGGCGGGAGGAAATGCATAGCCGAGGAGCCGCAGCTGCCATCCGGACAGCCCCAGAACCGGCCGAAGCAGATGTACTGAGAGAACCAGCAGGCCCAGCATCAGGAGCGACCACGGCAGCACAGCGATACGGGCGCTCACGTATCCCAGAGGCAGCACGAGCGGCAATGCCCACGGCGGGTTGCGCATGTAGTAGGAGCCCTGACCGGTGTAGCCGGCGGTCCGTTCCAGGTCTCCCATCACGCTCGCATCGTAAGGATTGGCATGATGCGCCAGCTGCTGGCCGGTGGCCCAGTAGGAGGCGAAGTCGCATGAGCTGGGGAGCCCGCCCTTCTGCGCAAGAATGCCGAGAAGCAGCGCGGTGAAGATGAGGACGAAGCCGCAGGCGACGCCAATCGTCAGATCGGCGAAGTCCGAGGTCTCGGTCTTGCCCGGGAGCTGGGCCGCGGCTGCCATCCCGCCCATTCTAGTGATGCTGGACAGCTAAGCTGAATCCCTCTTTTGGATACGGTCGCGAAGTGGGTACGCCTGGATGGACGCCCTCAGCAATTCCGGCACTTGGCCAGGATCGCGTTGTGCAGCCGCTCGCGCAGATCGTCCGGAAGCTCGTACAGCTCGTGGCTGCGGTAGATCTGGATCGTCTTGCGCGTCGTGTTCAGCGTGATCTCGCAGTGCTCGCACTCGCGCAGGTGTTCCTGCAAATCGGCGCGCAGCGGAATCGCCGCATCCTGATCGAGCATGTCATCGAGCTGCGCTAAAAACTCCGTGCACGTCACTTCGCACCCACCTGGGCCTGAGCCTGCCTGCCCTGCCCCCGCTTAAAGTAGCGGCTCAGCCGTTCCCGCAGCTGCAACCGCGCCCGCAAAAGCCGCGATTTTACTGCTGGAATGCTCAGCCCGAGCGTCTCCGCCGTCTCCTCGGTCGAAAGTCCTTCGACGTCTCTCAAGACGAACACCACGCGGAACCCAGGCGGCAAGCCCTGGATTGTTTTGCGCAGGATGTCGCCCATCTCCGACTGTCCATACATCGCCTCCGGGTCCGGGCTCCAGTCGGCCAGGTCGCGCGGCATCGAGCCTTCTTCGGTCTCCACATCTTCATCGATGGAAACCATCCTGCCCGTCCGCCGCTTCCTGAGCCGCATCAGCGCTTCATTCACAGCGATGCGCACCAGCCAGGTATAGAACTTTGAATTTCCCTGGAACTGGTCCAGCTTCTGGTACGCCTTCAGGAACGCATCCTGCACGACGTCTTCGGCGTCTTCGCGGTTCTGGACGATATGGTTGGCAATCCGAAAAACCTGGCGGTCGTACTGCTTCACCAGCTTCTCGTACGCCGCCATATCACCCTGCCGCGTCTGCTCGACGAGCAGCACGTCAGGATGAACTTCAGGCGTCCCTTGTGTTTGGATGGAGGAAGACATGAATGGCTTCAGAATTTGGACTGCTGCGGACAACGGGGCCTTCCTCCATAGTAAACGGCGCACGGCAAGACAATCAAAGACAAGACAGGCCCTGCTCGGCGCTCTGGGGCTCATTCTTTCGATGAGCGGCTGCGGCAAGAGGACTCCGACTTTCTCCGGGGCGCCGGATACGGTTCGCCAGATCATCATGAAGAAATGGGAGATCGTGCCGAATCGGCTTGAAATCCCTCAGGGCGCGCGCGTTGAGCTGGTCGTTAGTTCCACCGATGTCGAACATGGACTGGCGCTTCCAGGCCTCGGCATCAACGAGCCGGTGCAGCCGGAGCATCCGGCGGTGATCCGGTTTCTGGCCCAGACGCCTGGCACCTACCCGATGCACTGCAGCATCGCCTGCGGCCGCAGTCACGACCAGATGAGGGGGGAGATTGTGATTACAGCGAGCCGGTGAGACAAGAGTTTAGAGTTTAGGAATTAGAGTTCAGGGCCTCGGTTCCAACATTGTGCATAAAGGCAGGAACCGGCTGGCAAATCTCTGCAAACTCTAAGCTCTGGTTCCTAAACTCTGCTTTACTCGTGCCGCAGTGCCTTTATCGGATCGACGCCCGCGGCTCGTCGCGCAGGAATCCAGCTGGCGCCCACCGCCACCAGAAGGAGCAGCGTACTCGACATCGCGAATGTCGCTGGGTCCCAGGGTTTCAAGCCGTAGAGCATTGAGGCAACCAGCCGTCCGAGCGCGAGCGCTCCAGCCAGACCGGCCACCATCCCGATTGCTACGATCCACGATGCCTCGCCGAGCACCATGCGCAGCACCCTGCGTGGCTGTGCCCCCAGTGCCATGCGGATGCCGATCTCGTTCGTCCGCCGCGAGACGGAGTACGCCATAATCCCGTAGATCCCAATCGACGCCAGCACCAGCGCGATCAGCCCGAAACCCGCCGTCAGATCGGCCAGGATGCGCTCCTGCTGCATAGTCGCCGCGATCTGCTCCTTCTGGGTACGCACATCCACCAGGGGCAGATTCCTGTCCACCGACTGCACTGCCGCGCGCAGTTCCGGCACCATTGCCTCCGGCTTGATCCGCGTCGCGATCTCGTAGGTCATGCCCATCCCGCCCTTCCGATCTCCGTGCTGCCGATATGGCATGTAATACGTCGGCTCAATCGCTGCCTGGACCTGGTCGTAGTGCGCGTCCCCGCAGATCCCCACGATCGTGATCGTCTGCGAATTCCTCTCGCCGTCGCGGAAGGTCTGCCCCAGCGGATCGCTGCCGGGGAAGAATTTCTTCGCAAGCGCACGATTGATGACCGCTACCTTCCGCGATGTCTCCGTATCTGCGTTGTTGAACCCGCGGCCTGCCACAATCGGAATCCCCATGGTGGCAAAGAAGCGTTCTCCCACCACGTTGTATTCTGCGTCCTGCTCCTGCTCCGTCTTCGCCTGGTTTGAAGGGGTAAACGGCCCGTTCGAAATGCTTCCCGCCACGAGGGGATTCTGCGACAGAGTCACGCCCTCAACTCCGGGTACGCCGGCCAGCTTTTCCTCCAGCGCGCGGTGCAGCGCCACATCCTTCCCTGACGGATACCGCGTTCCCGGCGGATTGAGGTCGAACAGCAGCAGATGATCCGGCTGGAAGCCCAACTGCGCGGTGTCAAGATTCACCAGCGTGCGCACAAACAGCCCCGCGCCCACCAGCAACAGCATCGAGAGCGACACCTGCAGCACCACAATTGCCTTGCCGCTCAACCCGCGCCGCCGGTGCGTAGTGGTCTGCCCTGCCTCCTTTAGTCCCGCGCTCACATTCACGCGCGTGGCCTGCCAGGCCGGAGCCAGCCCGAACACCAGGCCGGTTAAGACCGAGACACCGGCGGTGAATGCGAAAATCCCCCAGTCGAACGTGGCATTGAACGCCGGCGGTCCCCACGGATCGGCAAGCAGGCGCGGAATGATATTGCGCATCCCATACGCCAGCAGCAGGCCTGCCGCTCCTCCCATGGCCGAGAGCAGCAGGCTTTCAGTGAGCATCTGGTGCAGAATTCGCCGCCGCCCCGCGCCCATTGCCAGCCGAACACTCATCTCTCTTTGCCGAGCGCTGCCACGCGCGAGCAGCAGGTTGGCCAGGTTAGCGCACGCCAGCAGAAGCACAAGACCCGCCAGCCCCAGCAATACATAGATCGGCTTCGACAGCTCCGCGTTGCTGTTCTGCCCGCGACTTCCATCCTGCAGCAGCAGCACCGGCATCTTCGCACCGGCTTTCAACGTCATCGTTCCGCGCACCGATGCCTGGAAGAGCGCATTCATCTGCGCCTGCGCGCTCGCGCCCGCCAGGCCCGGTTTTACGCGGCCCATCATCATCACCCACCACATATCGTTATTCGTGAGCAATGACTTCGTCCCGAACGGCGCTACCACCGGCTGCATGCTGAACGGCAGAAATATCTCCGGCGATCGCTGCGCGCTGAACGCCCCTGTGAACTGCGCGGGATTCACGCCGATCACTGTCATGGACGTCCCGTTGAGGTCGATCGTCTTTCCGATTACCGCCGGCGATCGCCCGAAGCGCTTCGTCCAGAACGCGTCGCTGATCACCACCACGGGCCCGCTTCCCGGCTTCCCGTCGTCCCGTTCCTCGATCGCGCGCCCCAGTGCGGGCTGCACCTCCATGGTTGCGTAGAAATTCCCGGACACCATCTGCGTGCTCACCGACTCCGCCTGGCCGTCGATCGTCGCCGTCATCGGAAAGCTGTTTTTGAATGCGCAGAGCTGCGCCAGCGCGCGATTCTCCCTCCGCATCTGCTCATACACGGGATAGGAGAAGGAGGTGGTCTCGCTCTTGCCGTCCGGTCCCTGCCCGAAGTGGCCCCAGAACATGTGGACGACGTCACCATTGTCGGTATTCCAAAGCAACCGCAGCTGCTCCGGATGGGGCACGTGCAACCGATCCAGCAGCGCGTGCTGCGCCGTGGTAAAGATCACCGTGTTGGCTCCGATACCGAGCGCCAGCGAAGCCACGGCGATCGCGGTGAAGCCCGGACTCTTTGCCAGCACGCGGGCGGCATGGCGGAGATCGCCGCGCAACTCATCGAAGAAGCGGGTTCCCCAGGCATGGCGTGAATTTTCTCGGGCTGCCGCAAGACTGCCGAATTCGGCGCGCGCGCGGCGAAAAGCTTCGTCGCGCGGGACGCCGCTGCGCATCAGATCCTCGGCGTAGCTCTCGATGTGGAACTGCAGTTCCTCGGCGACCTGCTGGTCGAGGCCCTGAGCGCGGAAGATCGCCTTCCACCAGGTCGCGACTCGGCTGCGCAGGCTCATCGCTCCTCCGGCGCCGTTTTCAGGATGGTTCCCACCACGTCGGCGAAGTCGTGCCACTTCCTCGTCTCCATTTCCAGCCTCCGGCGCCCGGCGGCTGTGAGACGGTAGAAGCGTGCGCGCCGTTTGTTCTCACTCAGGCCCCATTCGCCGGCAATCCAGCCTTCGTGCTCCAGACGGTAGAGGGCGGGGTAGAGCGATCCCTGCTGGATTTCGAGGCGGTTCTGGGAAATTTGCTGGATCCGCAGCAGCACGCCATAGCCGTGCAGGGGCCCCAGAGAGACCGCCTTCAGCACCAGCATGTCGAGCGTGCCCTGCAACAGATCGATGGCCTTATCGCCGCTCATCGGTGTCTCTCCAAGATTGTCTGGGAGAGTAACCAGCACTCTCCCAGACTGTCAAGGAGAGGGAGAGGCGAGCGGAATGATGAACACACTGGGGACCGGAGCGGAACCGGTTCCGGTACGCGTTGTTGCAACTTTTTGGGCAGCGCCGGGACTTTCCATCCCTAAAGGCGCTCCATTTCGTCATACTCTGATAGCCAGAGGCGTATTGATGTTGTTTTTCCGCGTTCCTTCCCCAACTCGGCCGCTCATTTTCGCAGTCCTCTTCACTCTGGGTTCGACTGTGGCGTTCGCCTCGGTCCAGGCCGGCTCGACCTCGTCGTCCCAGGAGCATCATAAAACCGCCCATCACACGGCCACACACCAGAGCACGCCGAGCAACGCCCATGCTTCGCCCCACGCTTCGGCTCGGACCACCCGCACTTCGCACACCCGCACCGTCGCCACTCGCCATCGTCGCCGCCATGTGCTCACGGCTCGTGAGCGGGCCCGCAGCCGTCGTTACCAGCACGCTTTCGTCGCCTCTTCTCAGTTGCGGCCCATGGCACAGCAGCTTGCCCAGAGTCCGACGCCGGCTGCCTTCGCGGGGGTTAGTTCCTGGGCTCACGGTCACACCGGCGAAGCGGCGGCCGCCGCCTATCTGGCTGTCGGCCACGCATACCTGTTGCAGCGCCAATTTCCTGAGGCGGTCGCTGCGCTGCATTCCGCGGATCGTACCGATCACACCAACACTGAGCCCGACGGTGCTCTGGCGGACTATGTCGACTACCTCACCGCCCAGGTGTACCTGCAGAACAACCAGCTGCCCCAGGCCGAGGCGGTACTGGATCGGTTCGATCGCAAATATCCCGACAGTATTTTCGTCGACAGCGTTCCGGTTCTGCGCGCCAATCTCATGATCCAGGAAGGCGATCCCCAGGCCGCTCTCGCCGCGCTCAATCCTCACCGTCAGGAACCCGTCGGTGGAAAAGCCGACTTCCAGTTGGCTCTCGCGAAAGCGGAAGCGCTGGCCGGTAACAGTGCTGAAGCGCAGCAACTCTACGAGCACGTTTATCTGGATTATCCGCTCTCGATCGAAGCCGGTGTGGCCCGCAGCCAGCTTGCAGCCAGCGGCGTGCTTGCAACGCTCCCGCCGGAGAAGCGGAGCCGCCATGCCGACGCCCTCTACAACGCGGGGCACTATTCCGACGCCGAGGACGAATACCGCTCCCTTGCGGGGCAATCGAACATCGATGACGCGAGCCGCAACACCTTTCTGGTTGCCGCCGCCGAGTGCGACTGGAAGTTACATCGGCTCTCACCGCCCCAGCTGAACCCTATTCCGGATACGAACGACGAAACCGGTGCCCGCCGGATGTACCTTCTGATGGAGCTGGCCCGCGACCGCGGGGATCAGACCACGCAGCAGTCGATCGTAAGCGAGATGGAAACGCGCTTCCCCTCAAGTCCCTGGCTGGCCGAAGCGCTGTACTCCAGCGGCAACATGTACCTGTTGCTGAAGGACTATCCGCACGCCATCACGTTTTATGGCGAGCTGGCGCGCCGCTTTCCGACCAGCCACTATGCGCCCAGCGCTCACTGGCGCACTGGCTGGCTCAACTATCGCCTCGCGCAGTATCCCGAGGCTGCTCGCCTCTTTGACGAGCAGATTCGGGTTTATGCGGGCGGTAAAGAAATCCCTTCCGCGATCTACTGGCGCGGCCGCATCTACGAAGATCAGGAGAAGAAGCCTGAGGACGCCGCCGAATACTACCGAACGATCCTGCGTGTTTATCCGCACTACTACTACTCGATGCTGGCTCAGGACCGGCTGAACCATCTGGGGACGGTAACGCCCGATACCAATGCGATCCTCGACGCGATGCAGCCGACGAGCATTCCGGAACTGACCGACGACGTTCCTGAAGACGATCCCCACGTGGTCAAGGCGCGGCTGCTGGCCAACGCCGGCCTCAACGAATACATTGCGCCCGAGATTCAGGCCTCTGACGGCAGCGATCAGTGGGGCGCCTTCGCTGAAGCGGAAATTTACGCGTCCTACGGCGAATCGTGGCACGCGATGCGCCTGCTGAAGCGCGCGATTCCGTTCTATACTTCGGCTCCGATCGAAGCGATTCCTGTCGCCTACTGGCGCATCCTGTTCCCGCAGTCTTACTGGACGGACATTAAAGCCGATGCCGAACGTAACGGACTCGATCCTTATATGGTCGCGTCCCTCATCCGCCAGGAAACCGAGTTCAACCCGGGCGCGATCTCCAACAGGAATGCGTACGGGCTGATGCAGTTGCTGCCGTCGGTTGGCCGCGCCCTCGCCCGCCAGGAAGGCATCCACCACTTCCAGACCAGCGAGCTCCTGAACCCGTCGACAAACATTCGCCTCGGGACGCTGTACCTGAAACAGACCCTCGACAGGTTCGGCGGCCAGCCGGAGTACGCATTTGCCGCTTACAACGCCGGGGACGATCGCGTGACCGACTGGCAGAGCATCGGGAATTACCACGGCATGGACGAATTCGTGGAGTCGATCCCCTTCACGGAGACCCGCGAATACGTTGAGGCTATCGTGCGCAACGAGCAGATCTATCGCGAGCTCGATAAAGTAGCCGATCAGCGCGCCGAGCGCTGATCGCGTGCTATTATCCTGCTTCCCCCGTTTGCCCCGCCTGCCATTCATCCGAGGAGATGCCTTGATCCGCTATTGTTGTTCTTCCGTTTCGCGCCTGGCGCCGGCGGCGGTGGTTGCCGTTGCCGCGGTTCTTCCTTTTGCCGGAGCTGCCCAGCAGAACACAACCTCGACGGTTACAAATGCACCACGGCACGGCATTGCGGTCGCCAACATCGATCGTTCGGTCAAGCCGGGCGACGACTTCTACCGCTACGCCAACGGAGAATGGATCGCCCGCACCGAGATTCCGGCGGACCGCGCCGGCATTGGCGTCTTCTCCGTCCTCGCCGATCGCAGTAGTAAGAATGTTGCCGCCATCATCGAGGAGGCAGCGAAATCCAAAGCTCCCGACGGTTCGAATGAGCAAAAGATCGCCGATCTGTACAACGCCTTCATGGACGAGACCGCCATCGACACCCGTGGGCTGAAGCCTCTGGAGCCGCATCTGGCAGCAATCGCCGCCATCCATGACCGGCACGATCTCGCCGTCGCATTGGGCAAAACGCTGCGCGCCGATGTCGACATGCTGAACAACGCGGTCTTCTCCACGCCAAACCTGCTCGGACTCTGGGTAGCGCCCGGCTTCGGCGATTCCGACCATTACATGCCTTACCTGCTGCAGGGCGGCCTGCAGATGCCGAGCCGCGATTACTACCTCGACGGATCGGCGCACATGAAGGATCTGCGTGTGAAGTACTACACGCATGTCGCCACCATGCTGCGCCTGGCTGGCTTTGACGACCCAGAGGGCCGCGCCAGTCGCATCGTCACCTTTGAACGCGATATCGCCGCCACCCACGTCAGCCTTGCCGACATCGAGGACATCGCCAGGGCCAACAATCTGTGGACCCGAGCCGATTTCGCGGCGAAGGCGCCGGGGCTCGACTGGGATGCGTATTTTGAGGCTGCCGGGCTCGGCGGGCAGAAGCAGTTCATGGTTTGGACGCCGACCGCTCTCACGGGCGAAGCGGCGCTCGTGGCTTCCGTTCCGATTGAAACCTGGAAGGACTGGTTGCGGCTGCAATTGATCGAGGCGTACGCGAATGTATTGCCGCGCGCCCTCGCCGAGGAGCAGTTCTCCTTCTTCGGCCAGGTGATGTCGGGCGTGCAGCAGCAACGCCCCCGCTGGCAGCTCGGCGTGAACCTCGTCAACGCCGATCTGGGCGATGCGGTGGGCCAGATCTACGCCCAGAAGTATTTCTCTCCCCAGGCCAAAGCCGAAGCCCGGGCGATGGTCGCAAACCTGATTGCCGCCTACCACAAGCGGATTAACCAGCTCACCTGGCTGGCGCCCTCGACGCGCGCCGAAGCGCAGGCCAAGCTCAACACGCTTTACGTCGGCATCGGTTATCCGGAAAGCTGGAAGGATTACTCCACCTACGAGGTTCGGGCCGACGACGCGTTCGGCAACTCCTGGCGCGCCCCGCTTTGGAAGTTTCAGCACCAGATTGCCTGCATCGGCAAGCCCGTCGATCGCTATGAGTGGTCGATGGAGCCGCAGACGGTGAACGCCGTGAACCTGCCGCTGCAAAATGCCCTCAATTTTCCGGCGGCCATTCTGCAGCCGCCATTCTTCGATCCTCAGGCGCCGGCTGTGGTGAACTACGGCGCCATCGGCTCGGTCATCGGCCACGAAATCAGCCATACCTTCGACGCCGAGGGCAGCGCGTTCGACTCCAAAGGCCGCGTGCGCAACTGGTGGACCCCCGACGATCACGCGCATTTCGAGCAGCAGGCGGAGCAGCTCGAGAAGCAGTACGACGCCTACGAGCCCTTCCCGGGCGTTCACGTCAACGGCAAGCAGACGATCGACGAGAACATTGCCGATCTCGGCGGGGTCGCAGCCGCCTACGACAGCTATCGCGCTTCGCTCAAGGGCGCCGAAGCTCCGGCCAGGGACGGCTTCACCGGCGATCAGCAATTCTTCATCGCCTTTGGGCAGAACTGGGGTTCGAAGACCCGCGAGGCTTCGCTGCGGCGCCAGGTGCTGACCGACGGGCACTCGCCTGGGCAGTACCGCGCCGACGTTGTTCGCAACATCGATGCCTGGTACGCGGCGTTCACGGTGAAAGCCGGGGAGAATCTCTACCTTGCGCCGGACGATCGCGTGCGCATCTGGTAGCTTCGCCCGGCGGCGAATCGTCACAGTCTCCTGGGATCCGCTGCCGCTCGCGCTCGCTGTGCGGCCTTTCGATATATCGTATTCGTCATGGAAATTTCATCGCTCGCCCGCGCCCCCAGGCGCATTGCTCTTGCTCTCACCTTGTGCTCGCTCGCTGCGCTGCCCTGTCACTCCGCTGCGGCGCAGTCTGATAACGAACGCCCTCATCCTCCCATGCCCGCGGCTTCTGAGCCTTCGAAGCCAGGCCCCAATCCTGTTGCTGAGAAGAATCCACTGCCGCCGCTGCCTGCCGATGCGCACGTGGCGCAGAGCATCACGCTCGACGGCAAGAAGGTCAACTACACTGCCACCGTCGGTACGCTCTTCGTCCGCGACCCTGAAGGAAAGGCCGTGGGCCAGCTCGTCTACACCGCTTATACCGTCGACGAGCCCAATCGCCCGGTGACGTTCGCAGTGAACGGCGGACCCGGCGCCGCCTCGGTATACCTCAACTTCGGCGCCATCGGTCCCAAGCATCTGAATGCGGGCAACGAGGGCGACAGCCCGTCCGACCCCGCAACTCTCGTCGACAATCCAGGCACGTGGCTGGACTTTACCGACCTGGTCTTTCTCGATCCGATCGGAACCGGTTTCAGCCGCTCCCTGGTCGATGAGGACCAGACCAAAAAGCTGTTCTGGTCGACCGAGCCTGACATCGAGTATCTGTCACGGGCGATCTATGACTGGCTGGTGGTGAACGACCGGCTGCAGTCCAGGAAGTATCTCGTCGGTGAGAGCTATGGCGGGTTCCGCGGACCACGTATCACCTACTTCCTGCAGTCGCAGCTCGGCGTAGCGATGAACGGGGTGGTGCTCGTTTCGCCTTACCTGAACCCAACCCTCGAGCAGAACGGCGATCTGTCGCCGTTGCCGTGGCTGGTGACGCTGCCGTCGATCACGGCGGCGAATCTGGAGCGGCAGGGCAAGCTGACGCCGGAGACGATGAAGGGTGTCATCGACTACACGCTCGGCGACTACCTGACGACGGTTGTGCACGGATACACCGATCAGGCAGCGACCGACGCGATGATCAAGAAGGTCACCGACATGACGGGCCTCGACCCGACCTTCGTCAAGGAGTCGGGTGGCCGCCTCGAAACCGGCGCCTATCTGCGCGAGGTCCATCGCGAGCAGGGCAAGCTGGGTTCGGTGTACGACTCCAACGTGACCATGTTCGATCCGTTTCCGTATGCTCCGGAACAGCGCGCCAACGATCCACTGCTGGCTACGCTGATCGCGCCGACGACGACGGCGATGGTGAACTGGGTGACGCACACCGTGGGCTGGAAGGTCGATGCCCGGTATAACGCGCTGTCGTACGAAGTGGGCTCGCACTGGAGCCGGGATGACGAGATGCGTCGCGGTTCGGTGGCTCAGCTGCGCCAGGCTGTCGCGGCCGATCCGAAGTTGCGCGTCATGATCGTGCATGGATGGAACGATCTCTCCTGCCCGTTCATGGGATCCATCCTGACGGTGAACGAGATGCCGATCATGGGTGACCCGACTCGCGTGTCGGTGCACGAGTTCCCTGGCGGCCACATGTTCTACACGCGGGAGTCAAGCCGTGTGGCGCTGCGCAAGGACGTGATGGAGATGTTCAACAAGCACTGAGGACCTGACTGGGGGACGCGGGGATGGGGTGGACCCCCTCCCCCCCTCCCCCCTGCACTGCGGGACGCCGATTGATTCTGCTGGACTTCCCAGGTGTTGACGGCTTTGACAAGAGGTCGAGTACGGCTTCTTCGTCCTTGCGGGGAAAGTTGTTGTTTTTCCGGAGGACAAGAGGGGGTATTCGCGTGCAAGTATTTGAATCGACGGAGGCGGCAATTCTCAGGTGCAAGCTATGCATTTGATTTCAGGATAGGTTGCGCGTATCTATTGTGGATTCAAATGCGTACGCCCGGTCCTGGAATGAATGGTGGGTACGCATTTGATTCCAAAGTAGAAGTTGTCTCTGCATGTGATTCGAAAGTACTTGCTGGTGGCCAGGAGCGGAGAGCAGGGAGCCGGTAGTTTGGAAGGCGACGTCCCCATCTGCCAAACAGGGCAGACAGGTGGCACTCGGCGGCCAGGGGTAAGTTGGAGGTGGACGAACATTGCGCGCTAAGAGGAAACCCGCCTAAGTGGCGGCTGTTTTCTTTCTATCTCCCTATTATCAGGGGGTCTTAGGA
>PMAM01000120.1 GCA_003152595.1 Acidobacterium sp. | reverse complement strand
GGATTCTCCACTTCGATCAGCGCCACCTTCTTCTCCCGCCTCCAGCCCTTGATCTCCTTCTCTCGCGCGATCGCATTGTCTACAGAGACAAACCGCTCAAACCACGCCAGCCGCGTGCACTTGTATTGCGACGTGAATCCGCCAAACGTTCCGTTCCGATGCTGCTTCACTCGTGTCTCAACATCGCTGGTAACCCCGCAATACAGCGTTCTGCTCCGGCTCGCTATCAGGTACACGAAATAGCAGTGCTCCTTCACCACGATCTGTCCTCATAACCGCACACTCACCCTGTCATCCCGAGCGGAGCGCTNNGTAGGCGGAGCGAGGGACCTGCTTCTCCTCTCCACCCCGCGCCCAGATTTCCCATCTCGGATTCTCCCTCTCGGCCTGCGCTACCTTAACTGCTTTTCTCCATCTCACCGGTCCCCTCCGCCCCGGTCAAGCAAAACAGCCCCCATCGTGGTTACGAAAGCCACGTTGCTACACTAACCAGTGACCCGCCAGCGACTCCGCGTCTCCGCAATCCACTTCCTCAATCCCGCACCCTTAATGTGGAGCTTCGAGCACGAGCCCGATCGCTCCCGCTTCGCCGAACGCTACGAGCTCTCCTCCGATACCCCCGCCGAATGTGCCGCCAAGCTCGCCGGCGGTTCCGCCGACATCGGCCTCGTCCCCGTCTCCGCCCTCGCCTTCACGCCCTCGCTCGCTGTCATCCCCGGCTGCACCATCGCCTCCCGCGACCGCGTCCGCTCCATCATCCTCGTCGTGCGCAATCCCGACGGCAGCGCTCCCGAGGACGTGTCCGGCGTCGGCCGTGTCGCGCTCGACTCCTCCTCCCGAACCTCCGCCACCTACACCCGCATCCTCTTCTCCCGCTTCTGGCAGATTCAGCCCGCCTTCATCGAGCACGCACCCAACCTTGAAGCCATGCTCCGGGTCGCCGACGCCGCGCTCCTCATCGGCGATCCCGCGCTCTTCGCCCTCGAGGACCGCGCAGCCCGCGAACACCGCACCGGCGAAAAGCTGCTCTACCTCGACCTCGCCCATGAGTGGCACCAGTTCACCGACACCGTCTGGGTCTCCGCCGTCTGGGCCGCCAACCCCGACGCGGTCGCCGCCTCCGGCATTTCCGCCCCGCACATCACCGCCGACTTCCAGCACTCCCGCGACGCCGGCCTCCGCCACATCGACGACCTCGCCGACGAGTGGTCCACCCGCATCGCCGTCCCACGCGAAACCATCCGCACCTACCTCTCCAAAAACATCTGGTACACCCTCGACGAGCCGTGTTTAGCGGGATTGGACCTCTTCTATCGCTACGGCGTCGAGTGCGGCGCCCTTCCCCTGGCGCCCAGGCTGCGTTTTCTCTGAATTTTTCCGTCTCTGCTGTGACTCCGGCGCACGCACCCGCGTCTTACCGTGCGTGTACCTCGCGGCCCTGCAAGCAGCACGCCACGCCCGTCGGCAGCTCATCCCCGCCTGGGTCCTTCATTTCGGACTCGCCGGCGTCTTTGCCGTCGCTTTTCTTGACGCGGCGCCCATCCCGCTTCCCATCCCAGGCAGCACCGACATTCTCATCCTCATCCTCGGCGCTCACGGCGAATCGGCCTGGCTCCTCGCTCCCTGCGCCATCGCCGGCGGCCTCCTGGGCGGCTGGCTCACCTGGAAGACCGGGCAAAAAGGCGGCGAGGCCATGCTCGACCGCTACATGCCGGCGCGCTTTGGCTCCCGGATCAAGGGTTGGGTCCGCCATCACGGCATCCTCAGCGTCTGTATCGCTGCTCTGCTCCCACCGCCCATCCCGCTGCTTCCCTTCCTGCTCGCTGCCGGAGCCCTCGGCGTCACCCCCCGCCAGCTCTTCACTGCCCTCGGTATCGCGCGCACGCTCCGCTACGGCGGTGAAGCCGCTCTTGCCATGATCTACGGCCGACCCATCCTCCGCTGGTTCAATCGCTACCTCGCCGGATGGTCTTCCGTCATCCTTTATTCCTTCCTCGGTCTGCTCGCCGCCGGCATCGTCTTCGGCATCTGGAAATACCGCCGCGATCAGCACCGCCACTCCCAGGCCTCACCCCGCAGCGCCGCCGCGGCCAGTTAGTCCCCGCCTGCCCTACCCTCCTCTGTCCCCGGACCCCCCCAAAAAAAATATGCCAGGTTCACTCCACAGCAAGAAGCAGAAGCCTCCGCGATGCAATCTTCAAGCAATATCGGAGCAGCTTCAGTCCAAAAGTACCGTCACCTGACCTATCCCGGACCGTTTTGGGAAAGCTGGCCCCGAACCCACGGACCCTGTGCCTCGCGGTGGTACGGTTCATCACCCGCCCACAGGCCACCCGTGAAATCCCCCCCCAAAAAATACGGCAGGTTCACCCCACAGCAAGAAGCAGATACTTCCGCGATCCAATCTTCAAGTGATTTCCCCAGAGCTTCAGTCCAAAAGTACCGTCACCGCACATATCCTGGACCGTTTTGAGAAAGCTGACCCCCAACCCACGGACGCTGCGCCTCGCGATGCCTCAACCGCCTAGCCCGAGCGACCCGGAGTCCCC
>PMAM01000187.1:3757-20771 GCA_003152595.1 Acidobacterium sp. | reverse complement strand
ACTCCGCCGCAAAGCGCCGCTCCCGCGGCGTTCTGTGGCCTATTTTTCCTCCGGCGCTCATACGTGAGGTGTCAAACGCTTTTTCCCGTACCGAAGTGACACACCGCATAGCAGATGACGGACTGAATTCGCGATCATCGCGCGACCATACTCGTTTACGAATAGAGTGGTGGTGCTTCGATCTCCGACCAGAATTGGGCGAATTTCGCGAAGATATTCTTCTGTTGGTCCGACCAGATCCAAAGGCAGGAAACAGTGGATTGGCTTCTTCGTCTTTGTTTCGTCGGCGGAAAAGCGGTACTGCCAGAATTCCGCGTTCGGGCAATCGGCACTCCATCAGGTTCTCCTTAGATTGCCGGATAGGGAGTGCTGGGGAACTCTTCATGTGGATCGTGGACTGCCCACCGACAGCCGCTTTGGGCACAAGTTGGGGACAGGCTAATGTAGATCCCCTTTGAACCATCTTGTACGAAGCTACACAAATAGAAGGAGTTCGGCAGTTTTTGCCCCATATGTTGCTGCTATTGCAGCTGGGGAAGCTTTCACTTCCCCGGCCTTTTCTATTGCTCAGTGCTTTCAGCAACATGCACCTCATCTTCAGCCGCATCGTAATGTCCCGTTGTGGGTACAGTGGGCACAAGATCAGGCAAATCGAAGCCATGTCCACACTGCTCTGCCATCGTCAGACGGAATGCCACGTCTTCGCAGATCTTGTCGTAGAGATCGCCCATATCCTCGTCGGCATGGCCGAGCCAGAACTTGCGCAATCCCTCAGGGCAGACGGTGCGATTCCGTAACCATGTGTTTCGGAATCTGCGGAACGCATGATTCCCAGCCTTATGGTTGCCAGTGAGCGAGTTCACGAATCCCAACTCTTTCAAGGAACGATGAAGATGGAAATAGATGTTTCGCGTGTCCAGAGGTTTCCCTGTCCGGGTTTGGAACAGAAAGCCCGATGTCCGTTGACCAACATATTTCTTTAGCCTGCCCGCAACAGCTATGTCTAGGTCCACCTGCCGGTAAGCCGCGTCCGTCTTCAGCCATGGCACAACTTTGCCGTTCCTGATCTGTTGAGCGATGGTAATCGTCCTGAAGTCGTCAGAGATATGCTTATCGATTTCCACGCCCAGCATCTCGCTGATCCGCGTTCCCGTGGCGCCCAGGTAGGTGAAGAGTTCCTGTTCGCGCGGACTGCGATACCGGGCCAGGGGGGTCATGATCTCAGGCGTGAAGGCAGGGGTATTCATCTTCTTCTTTGAGATCTTCGGAAGTTCGATGAATCTGTTGTTCCAGCGTTGCGGATATAGCTGCTCACCGGTCTTCTGGTCAACTGCGGAAGCCACCACGAGTTTCGCGACAAGAACATACTGATCGATGCTCTTAGGGGCGAGCCCTTTCTTCGCCATTTTGTGATCTCGTCGTCCGACCGTC
This sequence comes from Acidobacterium sp., assembly GCA_003152595.1. GTDB lineage: Bacteria > Acidobacteriota > Terriglobia > Terriglobales > Acidobacteriaceae > Palsa-343. Next base: position 19,340 of record PMAM01000187.1, on the reverse strand, counting down.
CCTGCTTTCGCTGCTCCTGTTCTATTCGCGGCGAAAGACCGTTCTGCTTCATCCGTGCAACAACGCGCTTTAGCTCTCCGTTGTTGATCTTGTCAAGGCTCAGCTCGCCAAGCAAAGGATTCAGCCAGTTCCGGAGGCATCGGGCAAAGCCATCGATCGTATTCTTTGCCGCTCCGTGATCCCCGCGGGTTGTAAGTTCGTGGAGGTAGACTTCGCTCTGCTCGGCAAATGTAATCAGGACGTTCTCGCTCGCTCTCACGACCTCGTTGAATCGCTGCTCGCTGTTTGCGCCCATGGTGCGAATGATGTCTTTGAGCTTGTTTTCCCGTTCGGCTTTGTTTAGCCACCCGGAAGCCTTTCTGTCGATGGGACTGATTTTGATCCGAACGTGCACGCGTTCTTCTTGTCCCGGTACATCCATCCAGATTCTGCTGGTGTAATGTTCACCGTGTTCCTCGATTCGTGATCCGTTCTGGCCCTTGCGTCGCGACATGCTCTTTCCTGATTTCCTTCTCTCGCTTATGTTTAGCTGACTTCCCCATCGGTCGTTCAGCTCGCTGATTAACTCTGAAGCTGGCCTCCATGCTTCCCATCCGGCTAATAGCTGGCGAAGATCGTCAAGTGACGGTCCTCGCTGGACCTGTGCGAAATACGGCAGTTCTGATTCGTATTGCATATTTCACTCGCTGATGTGTGCCCGACTGCAACACGCCAAGTGCTCCCATCTCCGGACCACTGCTACTGCGGCCCGTGGTGAAAACGTTGACGTTTATTTGCGCTGTCGGGGAGAAATCGCCGATCATGGTGATGATTGGCAACAGGTGGGACTGAGATAACAGACAACCGCGGGGGCTCAGGGCTTCTCGGTACTGAGGAAACCTCATGCGCCCATCGCGCATACGTTTCTGAATGGTGCGAACCGACACCTGGAAGATAGAGGCGGCATCGGCTGTGGTGTAGGTAGTTTGTAGGGTTAACCCGCGTTCTCGCAGCAGCGCTTCTAACAGCGGGTAGCGGATGCTGAGATTGGCGGGAGAATCGGCATCAGGATGTGGTTGCATGCCATCAACTTAGGTCGACCCGGCAGAAACAAGAACGGAGACTAGTGCCGTGACCGCCTGAAGTTGTCCGGGCCTAAAGGCCGAAGATTTTCGAGTTGCTTGTTCCCCGGCCTAAAGGCCGGGGCTTCTACCGTCGTCCCGCTCAGGCGGGACCGCTTCGCGAAAGGCCCGGAATCATACGGTCGGAGCACTAGCGTATTTATTTTGCGGGCCTGCAGTCTTGTCATGACTTTGGTACTGCGAGGTTGAAAACATCGCTTCGCCCCGGGGCGAGCACGGTTGCTACCCGCCACTAAGGAAATTGCGAAGAATGAACATCGGTTTATTAGACCTACGGTGCCCAATCCCACAGCCATCGGCACAAAACAGGTGCTGCTTGCGGCGTGGCAGGCTTGAGCCAGTCGGGCGGTGTAACAATCTGGGTCGTTGACGTTTTCAGGCCGCCTCGTCCCACAGGGCGGAAAGGGAACGGCGAGCGGAGCCGTTCGCAGTTTCCGCAAAAATATTTCGCTACTCACTCTTGGTGTTCGAGGAGTCGCCCCTTAGACTCCCTTCTTGCCCGAGCAATATCGCAGCGCACCGAGCAGCCAGGGGGAATCACAGTGACGAAAGATCGTACTTCCGAATCGCAACCACCCGGGGCTCATCGCCTCCTCCCACCCCGAGAGGCCGCCAGGATGCTGGGGCGTTCTCCCGACACCCTGAAGCGGTGGCGGTACGAGGGGACAGGTCCGGAATATACGGTGATCAACGGTCGCGTAGCGTACGATGAACTCGTTCTCCTGGAGATGATCCGGGCGAATACACGACTGCCTTCCGTGCGGGCTGCTATGGAGGACAATCGTGGAAATTTGTAAGAAGCCGGGTTCCTGCTTCTACTGGTACGACTTCCGAGTTCGTGGCCGGCGGTATCGGGGATCGACGAAGGAAACAAGCTGGAAACGGGCACACGACATCGCCGCGATCAAGTATGGCGACGCTGTCGGCGGCAAGAAACCCAAAACCGATAAACTCCCGACTCTCCGCGCGGCCGGGAAACGATTCAAGGAGGGGCTTGAGAGTGCGCGAATCAAGCCCAACAGTCGCCGCTACTATTTGAACGGATGGCGGCTGCTCAGTGAGCACGAGGCATTGCTCGATATGCCGCTTGACCAGATCATGACGGACGAGATCGACGCACTGACCTTCCGAGGGTCGGGCTCGAACGCCAATAACGCTCTGCGCACCCTTCGCCGAATTTTCTTCAAAGCCAAAAAGGACTGGGAGTATTCGTTCGACCCGCCTCGAGTCAATCTGCTTGAGGAGCGGGAGCGCACGATGCGGCTCGATGAGGATGCGGAGAAAGAACTGCTCGATGTCGCGGAACAGCCGCTCGCGGATATCGTTGTGCTGTCCCGCGAGCTGGGAACCCGCAACCAGATCGAGCTCTACCCCCTGCGGATCGAGAACATCAGTTGGCGGCGGGAGACAATCCGCATTCCGGACTCCAAGACCAAAGCGGGGCACCGGCTGGTCCCCCTGAGCCCGCGCGCGGAAGTGATCCTGCGCGCCCGCTGCGGGAACCGGAAGGAGGGCTGGGTTTTTCCGTCACGGCGAAAGGGCAAGCACATCACCGGCGGTTTGGTGAACAAACAGTGGGTAGAGGCACGCAGGAAGGCCGGGTTACCGACCGACCTGGTGCTTTACTGTGCTCGCCACGACTTCGGGACGGACATGGTCCAAAGAACGGGCAACCTCAAGGCCGTCATGGATGTCATGGGGCACGTGGATACCAAGACGGCAATGAAATACCAGCATCCCGGATTGCATATTGTCGCTGACGCAATGCGGGCACGCAGCAACGGTGGGCACAGTTTGGTCACAGTGCCTTAAAGATAAACATGCAAGTTATTGATTTAATTGGCTGCCCCCCAGGGATTCGAACCCCGATATGCTGATCCAGAGTCAGCTGTCCTGCCGTTGAACGAGGGGGCAGTTTTCTGAGCGAGACGCGTCTGCAAGACCGCTTCTTCATACTATCGGCCTCGTCCGAACCGGTCAATGCACCAACGGGTTACGCAGAGACCAATGTCTGCTCGCTCAGCTTCTTCTCTTCCCTGGCGGCTTTTCCTTTTTCCCTCTCTCGCTCATTCTTCGCGCAGAACCTCGAGCGGCTTCTGCCCCAGAATCCTGAAGCTTGCGATCCATCCCGTGACCACCGCCAGCGCCGCCGTCCCCAGAACCGCCGTCAGAGATCCGCGCACGTCGCGCAGGAACACCACATCCATCCGGTGCAACAAAATCCTCGACAGCACGTTCGCGAACAGCGTACCCACCGCGCCCGCAAGCAGCCCCAGCACTACAAACTCCACGCTGAACACCGTCGCGATCCGGTTCCTCGTCGCACCCAGCGTCTTCAGCACCACGACCTCGCGCATCCTCCGGAAGCGCGTGCTCGCGATGCTCGACGCCAGAATGATCAGCCCCGACAAAATCGAGAACCCCGCCAGGAACCGGATCACCATTGTGATCTGATCCACTACGTCGCTGATCGTCGTCAGAATGTCCGCGATGTTGATGACGGTCACCGTCGGATACGTGGCAAAAAGCGCCCTCTCGATCTCCGGAATGGCGCTCGGGTGCGCATGAATATCGCCGTACCAGACCGTCGGCTGATCCGCGAGCAGCGCCCTGGGCAGAATGTATGAACTCCGCGCAAACGCATTCTCGCCCAGCACCTTATAGATGACTGCCACCTTCACCGGGATCTCCTTCTCTCCGGCAATAAACGTCATCCGCGACCCCACCTTCAGCTTCAGCCGCTTCGCGACAAAATCAATCACCGCCAGATCGCTTCCGCCTTCACCGGTCCACCACTTCCCGTCCACCACTTTCGTTTCCGCCGGCGCAGCATCCGCCCACGACAGCGTCGCGGTCTGCAGCAGATGCTTCGGATAATCCTTTCCCCTCAACTGATCCGCAGGCGTGCCCTCAATCGACCCGATGCGCGCCGAAACAATCGGAATCGCCTCCAACGCCCCGATCACCCCAGGCTCTTTCTTCAGCTCCGCCCGGATCCCCGGCAGTTCGTCCGTGCTCATATCGATGAGGAATACATTCGGCGTGTCCGGCTTCAGATCTTCATGTAATGCATTCACAATCGAACGCTGCATCAGGAATACGCTAAGGATCAGCATCACGCCGGTTCCCAACGCCGCCAGCACCGCCGCCGACTGATTTCCCNNGATTTCCCGGCCGATAAAGATTCGCAAGGCCGTGTCGCAATGCAGAATGTAAATGTAACCGTGTCCGTGACAAAAACGCCCGCAGCCCCCGCAGCGTCGCTGCGGATAATCCCAGAATGAACACCAGCAGAGCCGCCAGGCAGATCGCGAACCACTTCCCCACCAGCGCCGAATCCGCCAGCGCCGACGCAATTCCGCCCAGCCCTGCGAGTATCACCACAATCGACGCCAGCTGCAGCTTGTGCTCCTTCAGCCAGCCGATCCAGCCCGCCCCGTTGCCCGACTCCACCATGCGCCGCAGCACTAAGCTCGGCCGTACGTTCCGGACATCGAGCAGCGGCGGCAAACAAAACAGCAGCGTCGTCAGGATCCCTGTTCCCAGTGCGGCCAGCACCGGATTCAACGGCAGCCGAATCTCCGGCCGCAGCGGCAACAGTCTTCCCAGCACCGTCGGAAACGCATACTCCACGCCCAGCCCCAGGACCACGCCAATGAGCGCGCCAGAAACTCCAAGGAACAGTGTCTGGATCAAATAGATCCGCAGAATATCCGACGACCGCGCCCCAATCGACTTCATGATCGCCAGAATCTCGATNNGTCGCGCGATCCACGCCCTGCGTCAGCGCCGGACTCGTCTCGCGAAAATCCGTTACCTGCGCCTCCGGCAGAATCTTCTCGATCTGCGCCCGAACATCGGCCACCTTCAGCTTGTCGCCCAGCGCAAACAGATAGCGCTCCGTTGCGCGGCTTCCCGGCTGCAGCAGCTCGGTCTCCTTCATCGCCTGCCGCGTCATCATTACCCGCGGCCCAAGCCCCACCCCCGCGGTCATGCGATCGGGTTCCTTCACAATGACTGCTGCAATGCGGAACCACCGGCCACCAATCTTCAGCCGATCACCCATCCTCGCGCGCAGCCGCACCAGCAGATTGTCATCCACCACCACCGTGTCGTCGGTCAATGCATCGCGAAGCCTCTGCCCTGTCGACAGCACCACGGTCCCATAGAACGGATACTCGGCTGGATCGACGGCCTTCAGCGTCACGAGCAACGGCACTGGATCGCCCTCGACCATCGCCATCGAAACCGTCTCCGTGACGACCGTCCTCCGCACCTCGAGCCCCGACTGCGGACTCGCGAGCGCATCCAGTTGCTTCGATTCCGCCGGCGTTGCCTGCCGGAACATCCGCGCCGACAAGTCGGCCGCCATGATGCTCCGCGCCTGCAGCAGCAGCGTTCGCGCAAACGACGTGCTGAAACCCCGCACCCCCGTCAGCGCCGCCACCCCAATCGCCACCGACAGCAGCACAAACAGGAATTTCGCTTTCCCCGCGCGCAGTTCGCGCCACGCAATCCTCGCCGCCACGCCCCACGGCAACGGCTGCTTCTCGCGGATCACATCGGCACTCGCCGGCAACTCGTCGCCCGTTCTCATCGCGCGCCTGCCGCGCCCGCACCAACAGCGCTCTGTCCAGCCCCTTGCATCACATCGGCCACCACCATCCCGTCCTTCAGCACAATCCGCCGGTTCGCCCGCTCCGCAATCTGCGGATCGTGCGTCACCAGCACCAGCGTCGTCGCGCTCTCCCGCTGCCGCTCGCCCAGCAACTCCAGGACATGCTGCCCGTTCGCCGAATCCAGGTTTCCCGTCGGCTCATCGGCCAGCACAATCGGCGGCTCCATCACAAACGCCCGCGCCAGCGCCACGCGCTGCTGCTCACCACCCGACAACTGCACCGGATAATGATGCAGCCGGTCCTGCAAACCTACCGCCACCAGCAGCGGCTCCGCCTTCTTCCGCGCATCGCCGCGCGCATTCAGCTCGTACGGCAGCATCACATTCTCCAGCGCCGTCAGCGTCGGAATCAGCTGGTAGGACTGAAACACAAACCCGATCCGCTGCCCCCGCACTTCCGCCAGCTTGTCCTCTTCGAGCTTGCCGATCGCGATGCCATCGAGAATCACTTCGCCTTCTGACGGCGAATCCAGTCCCGCCAGCAGTCCCAGCAGCGTGCTCTTCCCGCTTCCGCTCGCGCCCATGATCGCCGCAAACTGCCCCTTCGGAATCACCAGGTCGATCCCCCGCAGAATCTCCACCACCCGCGCCCCGTTCCGGATCGACTTCTTCAGCCCCTTGACCTCGATCATCCGCTCTCCTCTGCCCTCACTCCATTGTATCGCTATGTAGCATACTGCTATCAGCCTCGATCCGACCCCAACCCCTTGCGTTGCTAGACTACCGGTGTGTCCCGTCGCCGCCTCATCCTGGCAATCCTCTTCGCCTCTCTCCTTACCTACGCCGCGCCCTCTCATTCCGTTCCCGTCCCACGCGTCTCGGTCATTGACTGCTTCGGCGACAGCATCACCGCCGGCTATCGCCTCGAACCCGGCAACGCCTGGCCCGACGCCCTTCAGGCCACGCTCGACCATCGCGGCTACCACTACAAAGTGGTCAATTCCGGCATCAGCGGCAACACCAGCAAAGACGGCGTCGACCGGCTCAACGAGATCCTCCACCTCCATCCCGCCATCGTGATTGTCGAATTTGGCGGCAACGACGGCCTCCGCGGCCTCCCCATCGCAGACACGCGCCGCAACCTCGACACCATCGTCGCCACCCTCCTCCACTCCGGCAGCAAAGTCATCCTCGCCGGCATCACGCTGCCGCCGAACTACGGCTCCGACTACATCAAGCCCTTCGACGAGACCTACCGCCTCATCGCCGCGAAGTATCACGTCCCCCTGCTGCCGATGCTCTACGCCAACGTCTATACCGTTCCCGGCGCCATTCAGCAGGACGGCATCCACCCCACCGCCAAAGGAGCTCAACTCCTCGCCGACAACTTCCTCCCCCTGCTGCTTCCCTTACTGCACAAATAGTTTCGTATCCACATCAGGCGCTGCATAGCAGCGCGACGGTAAAAACCACCTCCTTCAGGCCGTGGACCAGGGCGCAGAGAAACTCCGGGCTTTAGCCCTGGAAACTCGCCCCCAACCACATTCCCCGAATTTTGTTGCTCCGACTTTCGAGCAACAAATCTCAACCCGCGTGTTTGCTCTCAACGTACGGCGAATGACAAAGCACGATCGCAGTCAGCCATCCCCCCCAGGAGCCCACGTCATGAAACTCTCTCTCGTTGCCACCGCACTTCTCGCCCTCAGCACCACCGTCGCCATGGCGCAGAATATCAACCAGCGCAAAGACAATCAGCAGAGCCGCATCGGCCAGGGCGTTCGCAGCGGACAACTCACCGCTCGCGAAACCTCACACCTCGAAGGCCGTGAAGCCTCCATCAACCATGAAGAGCACGCCATGCGTCGGGCCCACGATGGCCATCTGACCCGTGGCGACCGCGCTGCCCTGGATCGCCGCCAGAACCGCGTCTCGCGCTCCATCTACCGCGACAAGCACAACGCCCGCGTCCGGTAGATCATCGGCGCTTCCAGAAGCGCGAAGCCAAACCTGAGTGTCCCTGTGGTGGGCAGTGACACTCAGATTTCTGTTTGACACGGTGTGGCGCGAAGCGCGTCTGCCGCACCGCAGGTGCCTACGCCAGAACAACGAATGGCTGGAACAGCGTACCAGCGACTCTGCGTCCAACCGCGACCAGTTCCCGTTGCCCCTCGAAGATCTTCACCAGCGCCGCACTCGAATACTCCGGCAGATTCACCTGCATGCCATTCCGAATCTGCCCTACCGTCCCCTCATCGGCCGTCACTGCCGGCATCTCCGGCAGCAGCGTGCGCGGATGCGGCATGCGCTCCTCCAGCTTCCCCTCCGCCGCCAGCGTTTCCATCTGTTCAACGGTAAGCGCCTGATCCAGCGTGAACCCGCCTGCGGCCGTTCTTCGCAAACTTGCCAGGTGTGCTCCGCATCCCATCGCCTGTCCCATGGCATGCGCTACCGCGCGAACATAGCCACCGGCTGAAATGCGCATCGTGAACCGCGCCGTGTCGCCCTCGACGCTCTCAATCGCAAACGCTTCGATGGCGATTTTCACCGGTTTCAGCTCCGGCGTCTTCCCCGCGCGCGCCAGCTTGTACGCCGGCTTGCCCTCAATCTTTTTCGCTGAATACGGCGGCGGCATCTGCGCCATTTCGCCCATGTACTTCGCAGCCTCCGCGCGGACATCATCCAGCGTCAGCGCAACAGCCCGAACCTCGCCGACTGTCTGTCCCTCGGCATCGTACGTATCCGTCGCGAACCCAAATCGGATCGTCCCCGCGTACGCCTTTTCGCTTGTCCCAAGGAATTGCGCGAGCCGCGTGTACTTGCCGATCAGCAAGGGCAACACACCGGTAGCCATCGGATCCAGGGTCCCCAGATGCCCCACCGACTGCTCACCCGTCGCGCGCCGCACACGAGCCACAACGTCGTGCGACGTCATCCCACCCGGCTTATCCAGAATCAGCAGCCCATTCACTCTTGTACGATACCGTCCCGCCTAATCCGAAGCAGCAGGATTCCGATGAGTCCTGGAATAACAGCGATCAACAGGGGACCAATCAGCCCTCGGGGGATAGAGCGATAGGCATTCTCTCTCGCTGCCTGTTCCACGACCTGGTAAATGAACCCGAATGCAGTGATGAACGACAAAACCAGAAGCCAGACAGCTGAGACTTTGTGGTACCAAATCGCAACGATGCACGCCGGAAGAACAGTAAGTCCGTAGAGGACCACGGCCACAACTTCGGGTGCGGTATCGTTACTTCCCAGGTCAAACGAGTTCAGAACCATAAAACCGAAGGCAATAAGACCCCACATCGATCCAAAGCCGATGATCATCTTAGCCTGATTGCGCATGTCGTACCCATCACAGCGCCGACGGCGTTCGCTCCCGAATCAGCGACAGAAACTCCGCCCGCGTGTTCTGCTTCTGGAACACGCCNNGTGCCGCGCCTCGATCACCACGCCCACGCCCTGCGGATGGATCGCCTCCTGGATCGCCTCCGCAATCTGCCGCGTCAGCCGCTCCTGCACCTGCAGCCGCCGCGCAAACACCTCCACCAGCCGCGGCGCCTTGCTCAGCCCGATCACCTTGCCGTCCGGAATGTACGCGACGTGCACCTTCCCGAAGAACGGCAGCATGTGATGCTCGCACAATGAGTACATCTCGATGTCCTTCACGATCACCATCTCGTCGTACGCCACATCGAACAGCGCCCCGTGCAGCACTTTGCTCGGGTCTTCACGATAGCCCTTCGTCAGAAACTCCAGAGCCTTCTCGATCCGCTCCGGCGTCTTCGCCAGCCCATCCCTCGATGGATCGGCATCGTACCGCCGAATAATTTCGCGATAGATGTCCTGCGTCGAAACGTGCTCCAGGCCCGTCGTTCCGATAATCTGGGCGTCCAGTTTCTCCCGATCCTCATGCACCGCCGCTCTAGCCATCGTCGATCCCCTAAACTCCAATCCCTAAACTCTAAACTCCGCCCTCACGGAATCGGCTCTTCCCAATACTCAAAGAAGTTGTTCGATGTCTCTTCCACCCGCACCGTCAGCGTGAGCTTCTGCGGCAGCGCGTTCTGAAGCCGCGTCCGGATCTCGATCACCAGATTCTCGGTCGTCGGCACCTGTTCGCGAAAGCACTCCAGCGTATTCAGATTCTGATGATCGAACGGCTCCAGCACTTCGCGGTTCACGCAACCGTCCAGTTGCCTAAGGTCGACCACCATCCCCGTGGTCTTGTCGATCTCGCCGCCCACCGTCACTTCCACGGTGTAATTGTGACCGTGGCCGTGCGGATTGGCGCACTTCCCGTATACATTCCGATTCTCAGCCTCGCTCAGCGACTCAGAAATGAGCCGATGCGAAGCACTCAGCCGATACCTCCGCCCCAAATGCGCCCTCACGCGATCGGTCCCACCGTGTTTTGAAGGGGCACAGCTTCAGCTGTGCCGCAAGCCTCGCTCGAAGAGGCCGGCTTTAGCCGCTGAGGGACGCTTCTTTCGCTGGACATTAAGTACCGCCTCACAGGGCTAACCTCCAAAGTAATCAGCGAATAGATCCGGCATCTCATACACCCGCACCCGATGCAGCCGCGCCTTGCCGGGAATCTTGCCCTCGAGCCTCTTCCACGCCGCCACGGCGATATTCTCGGTCGTCGGAATCGCTGTCTTAAAATCCGGAACTTCGAGGTTCAGATGCCGATGGTCGAACACCGATACCACCTCGCGCTCCATCACGTCCTTCAGCTGTTTCAGATCGACCACAAACCCCGTCACCGGATCGACATCTCCCGCCACCGTCACTTCCAGTGTGTAATTGTGCCCGTGACCGTTACGATTCGCGCATTTCCCGAACACCCGCGCGTTCTCCTCCGCGCTCCACGCCTCGTTCCAGTAATAGTGCGCCGCCGAAAACTCCGCCTTGCGTGTCAAGAGAATCATTTGCCAGTGCTCTTAGCTTCTTACTCGGTCTTCGCTCGTCTTTAAGCTCGTTGCTCTGCTCGCCGTGGGCTCGCTACCGGCTACAGGCTACCGGCTTATCTTCTGTTCTCTGCCCTTCCAGACTACCTGCTTCACCACTGTCACGCGAAACCAGCTCCGCCACAGCAGCCACGAGTACAGCGGAATCCCCAGCGGCGCCAGCACGCAATCTCTAAAGGGAAAATTCGACTTCGCCACCCGCGAATACAATCCCCAAAGCGCCCGCACCCAAACCAGTACCAGAGCAGCCGTCGCCATCGGCGTCCCCAGCACTCCGGTATTCATCCCCGGATGCAGCCTCCGCAGCCACCACAAAAACCAAACCAGCGCCGGAATCCCCACCAGCACCCCCAGCTGCAGCAGCTTCATCCCCGCCAGCATCGGAGCATTTCCGAACAGCAGCGCCAGGTTCTTCGTCCACCCCTCCACCATCGCGCCAAAGCTTCGATACATCCGCGCCGTGACAGCCTCCGGCGCATACCGGAACCGCAACCCCAGCTTCTGCCGCTTCACCAGGCTGGCCAACTCTACATCTTCCAGCACCGCGCCCTTCACAGCCGCGTGCCCACCAATGGTCTCGTACACATCGCGCCGCACCAGCAGGAATTGCCCGTTCGCCGCCGCCACTGGGTTGGCCGGATCGTTCACCCTCGCCGGCGTATACGTCGCCGCCAGATCGCTGAACACCAGCGGCATCAGCGCCCGCTGCGCCAATCCCCGCACAATCTGCCGCGGCGAGTACGACAGCATCCCCGCCTCATGCCGCTCCGCCTCAATGATCGCGATCCTGACCTTCCCCAGCTCATGCACCGTATCGGCATCCGTGAACAGCAGCCACTTTCCCCGCGACCGCCCCGGGGTCCCCAACGAGCCCGCGGTTGGCTCGGTGGGGTCGTGCTGATACCCCGCCCAGCACGCGTTCGCCTTCCCCGTCCACCCTTTTTCGAGCTTCGGCGCATCGATCACCGTGACGCCCGCAAACCCAGCCGCAATCTCCCGCGTCCGATCCGTCGACGCGTCGTTAACCACCAGAATCTCCCAGTCAACCCCAAGCTTCCACCCGTCTTCCTCCTGCACCACCAGCGATCGCACACACTCCCCCACACAATCTTCCTCATTGCGCGCGGGAATGATGACGGAAAGCTGCAGCGGCGGGGCGTCCACGGGCTCTGCACCTTATTATAGGAACGTGCTGCGCCGCATCGCCCGCTGTTGCCTGTTNNTCGGCGAGCGCGCCCCCGCCATCGTTATTCACGATGGCGCCCAGACCGTCAGCCTTCGCGATTATCAAAAGCAGGGCAAAATCGTCGTCCTCAACTTCTGGGCCAGCTGGTGCCCGCCCTGCCTCGAAGAGTTTCCCTCCCTCATCGATCTGCAGCGCGACATGCCCAACGTCGTCGTCCTCGCCGTCAGCTTCGACACCGACGCCAACGCCTACCGCCAGTACCTCACTGACAACCACATCGCCGGCATCACCACCATCCTCGACCTCTCCCAGCAATCCAATCAGGCCTTCGACACCACCCGCCCGCCGGAGACCTACATCATCGACCGCAAAGGTGTGGTCCGCCGCAAGTTCATCGGCGCTCAGGACTGGACCAACCCCGAGATTATGAACTACCTGCGCAACCTCTAACCCATGGCCGCCACATCGGCAAAACCCACCGCCCGCACCGAGCCCCGCTGGCCCGCCATGCTTGCCCTCCTCGCCATTGGTGGCCTCCGCTTCGCCCTCCCTGAAGCCCTCTCCTGGGGACCCGACTGGCTCCTCCTCGGCATCCTCGCCATCCTCGCCATCCCCACCGTCCTCACCCACCGGCGCGGCCTCAACACCCTCAATCGAATCCTCGGCATCGTCACCAGCGCCATCGTCACCCTCGACATGGTCTTCTCCCTTGGCCTGCTCATCGCCGCGCTGCCCAAACATAAAGAATCGCCCATCGCCCTGCTGCAGTCCGCCGCCGCGCTCTGGATCGCCAACATCCTCGTCTTCGCCTCCTGGTACTGGCGCCTCGACGGCGGCGGTCCCCACCAGCGCGAGCTCCGTGGCGTCCACTCCGACGGAGCCTTTCTCTTCCCCCAAATGACCCTCACTCCCGAAACCCGGCGCGCCATGGGCGAAGATACCTGGTCCCCCGGCTTCGTCGACTACCTCTTCCTCGCCTTCAACACCTCAACCGCCTTCTCCCCCACCGACGTGCCGGTGTTGTCGCGCTGGGCCAAAGTCCTCATGATGATCCAGTCCCTCATTTCCCTGGCCACCGTCGCCCTGCTCGCAGCCCGTGCCGTCAATATCCTCTGAACCCGCACCTCGATCCCCGCTGTCCATCTAACCGAAGGCAATCTGGTGGTTCTCCTGGCCCCCAGCTCCAGGCTCCCAGCTATACTGTTAGCAGTTCCTGCCCGCAGGACATCTGCCTCTCCGCGCCGCGAGCCAACCGCCCGGCACCAGAGAGCGGCGCTACAGAAAAGGCTGTCACCCATCGCATGATTCGCTTCCTGCAAAAAGACACTCGCCTCACCCGCTGGATCTTCGGCGTCATCATCGGCGCCACCTGCGTCACCATGGTCATCTTCCTGGTGCCCGGCATCTTTAACGACACCACGACCGCATCGGACACTTATGCCACCATCCGGCACGGCGGCTTCCTGGGCCGCTTCCTTCCTGCCCAGGAGACCATTCCCGTTGTCGATGTCCAGCAGGCGATCCGCCGCATGGCGCGCGGCCAGCAGATTCCCGACATGCTCATGCCGATCTACATGCAGCAGGCCGGCCAGAGCGTGATCCAGCAGCACATTCTGATCGAAGAGGCGCGCAGCCTCGGCATCACGGCCTCCGATGATGACGTCCGGCGTTTCCTGCACACCGGCCAGCTCGGCCAGATCCTGTTCCCTGACGGTCAGTACATCGGCGATGCCCGCTACGCTGAGCTGATCTCCGATCAGTTGCAGATGACCGTCGAGAAGTTCGAGTCCGAGATCAAGCAGCAGATCATGGCCGATCGCCTGCGCGACCTCATCACCGGCGGCATCATCGTTTCTGACGCGGAAGTCCGCGACGCGGACCTGAAGCAGGATACGAAGATCAAGTTTCAGTACGCCGTCCTCTCCGCCGACGACCTGCGCAAGACCATCAACCCCACCGACACCGAACTCGAGACCTTCTACAAGCAGAACGCCGCGAAATATAAGGATGCCGATCCCGAGACGCGCAAGATCCAGTACGTCAACATCACCGACACCGACATCCCCGGCGGCAAGCCGCAGATCGCCCAGGCCGAGATTCAGCAGTACTACAACCAGAATCAGCAGCAGTATCACGTCGATCCGCAGGCGAAGGTGCGTCACATCCTCATCTCCGTCGACCCCAACGGCGGACCTAACGCCGACGCCACCGCCAAAGCCAAAGCGCAGGGCATCCTCGATCAGCTCCGCAAGGACAACGGCAAGGACTTCGCCGATCTCGCGAAGAAGAACTCCGACGACCCCGGCAGCAAGGATCAGGGTGGCGAGCTCGGCTGGATCAAGCACGGCGTCACCGTCCCTGAATTCGACCAGACCGCCTTCGCGCAGCAGCCCGGCCAGATCTCCGGCCTCATCCGCACCCGCTTCGGCTACCACATCATCCAGACCGAAGCCAAAGAGGACGCCCATACCAAGCCGCTCGATGAGGTGAAGCAGTCCATCGTCGACACCCTGACCAAACAGCGCGAAGCGCAGGCTGTGCAGGCCTTCGCCGATCAGCTCGCCACTGAAGCGCAGAAGTCTTCCCTCGCCCAGGCTGCGCAGGCCCATCACGTTCCCGTCATGACCAGCGATTCCGTCGCGGCCAATGCGACCCTGCCTGGCATGAGCGACAGCTCGAAGCTGCTCTCCGCGGCCTTCTCCATCAAGCCTGGCACCCCGGCTCAGGTGGCGAGCACCGGCGACAACACCTTCGGCGTCTTCCAGGTCACCGACGTGATGCCGGCGCACACGCCCACCTTCCAGGAATACAAATCGCACGTCCTCGACGACTTCCGCGACCAGCAGGTCACCTCGCTGCTCGCGCGCAAAACTAACGAGCTGGCCGATCGCGCGCACGCCGAGCACGACCTCGCCAAAGCCGCCAAAGAAGTCGGCGCCACCATCAAGACCAGCGACCTCGTCGGACGCGATGCACAGGTTCCCGACATCGGCTCGCTGGCCCAGTCCGCGCCGTCGCTGTTCGACCTCAGCAATGGCCAGATCGGCAACGCCATCAACAACAGCACTACCGGCGCTGTCGCCCAGATCACCGACAAACAGCAGCCCTCTGATGCGGACCTGGCAAAGAATTTCGACTCCACGCGCGACAACCTGCTCAACCAGCGCCGCGAGCAGATGTTCTCCGTCTTCGCCTCCAACCTCTTCTCCAATTACGAGAAGGACCAGCGCATCCTGATCAACCGCAAGTTGCAGCAGCCCGGTCCGCTCAGCGGCTCATAAGGAATCTCTGATTAGGGTGGTAATTTGAAGGGGCACGGCGGCACGGCTTTCAAAAGCTCGCGTTTTTCCGCAGACTGTTCGGCCGTGCCGTAATCGCCGGAAGATGAATCCGGCTTCAGCCGCTGCGGGACGGTTCTTGCCCGAACACGGACCGCAACCGGTTCGACTCCTGCCGCAGAAAATCCAAAACCCGCTGCTGGACGGCCAGGTTCACCCCACAGCAAGTAGCAAAAGCTCCCGCCATCGAATTATCAAGAGGATTCGATTCCTTGCCAACCCGCCGGTAACGTCCCCGGACCCTTTTGGGAAAATGGCGCCCTTTTTCCGCGGCCTGTTCAACCGTGCCGCAATCGCTGGAAGACGAATCCGGCTTCAGCCGCTCCGGGACGGTTCTTGCCCGAACA
>PMAM01000187.1:0-3657 GCA_003152595.1 Acidobacterium sp. | reverse complement strand
CTCTTCCGAGCTTCCTTAAGTGAGCGGCGCACACGCGTGGCGCATTTGCTGACCGCACGTTAGCCGGCAGCTTCTCCGCTGACTGCTGCAAACTGAAAGACAGATGCCGAACCGCGCCGCGCCCATCCTCTCCGTCTCGCATCTGTGCAAGGAGTATGGCGCCGTCCACGCCGTCGACGACCTCTCCTTCGAAGTTTGTCCCGGCGAGATTCTCGGACTCCTCGGCCCCAACGGCGCCGGCAAGACGACCACCATCAACATGGTCCTCGGCGTCCTCCAGCCCACCTCCGGCTCCATCACCATCGGTGGCTGCGACCTCGCCCGCCGTCGCCGCCAGGCGCTGGGCCGCACCAACTTCGCCGCCGTCTACGCCCCGCTCCCCGGCAATCTCACCGTCGTTCAGAACCTGCGCGTCTTCGGCATGCTCTATGCTGTCCCGCACCTCAACGAACGCATCGAAGCCGTCCTCCACGAATTCGATCTCCGCCACTTCCGGAACACCAAATGCGGCGTCCTCTCCTCGGGCGAGCAGACCCGCGTCGCCCTCGCGAAGGCGGTGCTGAACCAGCCGCGCCTCCTCCTGCTCGACGAGCCGACGGCCTCGCTCGATCCCTCCATCGCCCGCGACATTCGCGCCACCATCCGCGACCTCGCCCAACGCACCGGCGTCGGCGTCCTCTGGACCTCACACAACATGATTGAAGTCGCCGAGGTCTGCCATCGCGTGCTCTTCCTGTCGAAGGGAAAGATTCTCCTGGAAGGCGACCCGCGCACCCTGCCCCAGGAACATAACCACCCTACCCTCGAGGATCTTTTCGTCGCCGTCGCCCGCGAACCCCTCACCATTCGCGCCGCTGAGGAGGAGAACTGATGCCGCCATCGCTGCGCCGCACCGCCGGACTGCTCCTGCGCCAGTTCTATCTTCTGCGCGGCTCGCCCGCCCGCTTCGTTCCCCTCTTCGCCTGGGTCGCCATCGACGTTGTCCTCTGGGGGTTCATCACTCGCTATCTCAACTCCGTCTCCGGCGCGCGCTTCAACTTTGTCCCCACCATGCTCGGCGCCGTTCTTCTGTGGGACTTCATGGCCCGCGTCATGCAGGGCATCACCACCGCTTTTCTTGAAGACGTCTGGTCGCGCAACTTCCTCAACCTTTTTGCCTCGCCACTTTCCGTTTCGGAGTACCTCGGAGGCCTCGTCCTCTCCTCCATCGCCACCAGCTCCATCGGCCTCGTCGTCATGGTCGCCCTGGCGACGCTGGTCTTCGGCCTCTCCTTCTTCGTTTACGGCGCGATGCTGGCCGCCTTCCTTCTCGTCCTGTTCCTTTTTGGGATTTCCCTCGGCATCTTCGGCAGCGCGCTCGTCCTCCGCTTCGGCCCCGCTGCGGAATGGTTTATCTGGCCCATCCCCGCGTTCATCTCGCCGCTGGCCTGCGTCTTCTATCCCCTCTCCGTTCTGCCCCACTGGATGCAATGGATCGCCCGCATCATCCCGCCCAGCTATGTNNCGCGCCTTCACCGCGGTCTACCGCCACGCCGTCCGCACCGGCCTTATCGCCCGCTACAGTGCCGAGACGGTGGGCTGACGGGCGATCAAAAGAAGTCAATCTCAAGCATGGGAAAATGCTTGCGATTGCGAGTCCAGAGCGCCGCGCGATGCTGGGCTGCTGCTGCCGCAATCAGTGCGTCGCCGATCTTCATGCCGTGACTCCCGGCGTATCGACGCAGAAAATCCCCTGCGAACCGTCCCGTCGTCTCATCGGCCGGGACGCACTTCATCCCCCTGAACAGGGCGATTAATGCCGGCTGCTCGTGTTGCCGAACTCCCCACCAGAGCTCAGCCGACGTAACAGGCGAATAGAGGATGGTGTGATGCGAGCCGCTCAACTGCGACCATTTCTCCAGAAGAGCCACATCCCTGGCTCGCGAAACTTCGATCAGGACGTCCGAGTCGACAAGTACGTTCACTTTTCTCTGCGTTCTTTCAACCCTTCAAGACGATCGTCATCGCGCAGACTACGCACGTATTGCTCCGTCTCCGGAAGATCGTCACGATCCTTCCAGATTCCCACCCAACCCATCATGGCCTCGTGACGCTTCTCCCGATTGGCCGGATACCGATCTCGTATCGCCCGTCTTACCAAATCGGAAACCGTGGTCTTCTCCCGGCGAGCCTGACTGTGCAGCGCGCTCCACAGATCGTCATCCAGATAAAGCTGCGTCCGCTTCATGATGTATAGTATACATCGCGCTTCCAACCCGCCCATACCCTCTGCCTTCCCACACCGCCGAATCTCGCTCCCTATAACGAACAAGCGTCCCCACCGGCTTCCTGCGTCCGGAACTGCGCGCTACTCTGCAGAGACCGTCAGCTAAGAAACCGAAGCTGCCCCCGCCTCTGCCCCCTATCGAAAGACACTCTCCGACGTACCGTGGTCCGCCGATATAGGTCGCAGGCCCGTTGCACCTGCTTGCTATCCTCAGAACGCATCGGGCGCCTTCGCATCGTCCGGAGGGTCGCGATGAGGGACTTCTGCTTGCTGCGTTTCAGCATTCGATCAGCGCTCCTCCTGCTCTCAGCCCTCTGCTGTGCAGGCTGTGGTGATCGCGTGATCCCACCTGTCGCACCTCAGCCCTGGGTCTCCTCCCTGACCCTCGTGGATCAGTCGACTAACGTGAACATGGTGCAGGGATACGCCAGCGGCACATCTCTCGATGGAACGCCGCTTAACTTCTTCTTCAGCAATTCCTTACTTTACAGCAGCAGCACCTACGACAGCCTCACACCTGTCGCGGTCAACCAGAACCTTCTCCCGCCCAAAACCAATCACCTGGGCGCTGGGGATTATTACGACGGCCACGTGTACGGCGTCATCGAAAATTGGCAGGGATGTGATCAGAGCAGCGCCCCCATCTTCGTCTCCATCTTCGACGCCGCGACCCTTCAGCAGGAAAGCACCGTCGAGATCACTGCCTGGATCCCCGAAGCTTCCGGCATTGCCATCATCCCCGGCACAGGTCAGGCCCTCGTCAGCTCCTTCTGCGATCCCAACCATCTCTACCTCTTCAGCACTGCTGACTGGAGCTTCACCGGTACCGTCCCCCTGCAGATTCCCGTCTCCGGAAACCAGGGCGTCAGCTATCGCGACGGCTTCGTCTACATCGCCGGAACCAACGGTGCCCTGTACGGCCTGCACCTCGCGGACAACTCCATGCGCCTCCTGATGCAGTCGCCCGTCTCCGGAGAATTCGAGGGCCTCGATTTTCACGGCCCGCAACTCCGCTGGCTCGTGAATCGCTCCGACGGCCCTCACATCCTCTACAGCTATGCGCCCGTGTACGCGGCCGCATCCACACCCTGAATCCCACGCCGCGACGTCACGCCTTCCTCGCATCCCTGATAATGAAAAGGCATGTATACCGAGGCCCTTGCGCAATACATTTTCACCTGCAGAGACCAATCTGAGCGATTCAGGCGGCGTCGGCCGACGGACGGCCACCAACCTCCCACCTGGACTCGCTGCGCTCCCTCGGGGCAGGCTGTTGTAATGAACAAGCGTGCCCACCGGCTCCCTGCGTCCGGAACCCGCCGCATCCAGGTGAGCCATGAAACCCGTTAAGCGAAACCGCGAAGGCGCCAAAAAAACAAAGCGCAAAGTCC
>PMAM01000122.1 GCA_003152595.1 Acidobacterium sp. | reverse complement strand
TTGAGCTACAGGCCCGTCTGTTCAGGGCTCATTGTCGCACCGGCTCTCCGGTGAGCGCTACGTTGCGCGGTGGATTCGATCATCGAAAGCGAAAGCGCTGCGAATTGCTGTTAGTAGTTTTTGCTCACTGCTGCGCGAAAAGCAGAGACGGCAAACCGCTTCTGAAAACCTGGTCGTGGACAGAACGGATGCGTTCGGTTCCTGAGATTCTTCACGGCATGAAGCTCGTTTCACTGGCTCACTCCTGGCAGCCTGACCCCGGCGCCTTTCCAACCATCGCGGGCCCCCCCACCGCATAAGCGCGACTTGCGAAAGTTCCAATGGGAATTTATTTCCCTTTAGAATCGCGGCCATGATAAGGTGTTTTCCGCATTTGAAGGTCGATACGAAAACGACCCTCAGCGCCTGGTGGCCGAAAGGAACAAAGATGGGACGTCCTTTGCGATTTGCTTTAGCGGGAACCCTGATTCTAGGGGCCTGCATTCCTGCAGCTCCCGCCCAGAACTCGCCCGATTCGCTCAAAAACGGATTTGAAAATCCGCCTGCCAGCGCCCGCCCGCGCGTGTGGTGGCACTGGATGAATGGGAATATCACGAAGGAAGGCATCCAGCTCGACCTCGACTGGATGCACCGCGTGGGGATCGCCGGCTTTCAGAACTTCGATGCTGCGCTGCAGACGCCCCAGGTCGTTCCCCAACGGCTGGCCTATATGACGCCGGAATGGAAGGACGCGTTTCGATACGCGATTGAGACCGGCAATAAGTTCGGGATGGAGATGGCGATCGCAGGTTCGCCCGGCTGGAGCGAGTCGGGCGGCCCCTGGGTTCCTCCCTCCGAAGGCATGAAGAAATATGTGTGGAGCGTGACCGAGGTTGAAGGCGGGCAGCCCTTCAACGGCGCGCTGGCACATCCGCCCGCCAACACCGGCGCGTTTCAGGACATTGGGATTCGCGATGCGCTGCGCGGGCCGGAAGGGGGAAAACCAGCGCCGCAGTTTTACGCCGACTCGGTTGTGGTGGCCTATCGCCGGCCGGAAAGCGACGTGAGCACGGAGAGCCTGCATCCGACCATGACCTTCAGTGGGGGCTCGCCGGACACGGCGCTGCTGACCGACGGCAACCTGGAGAAGGCGACTGAGTTGCCCATACCCGCCGAGGGGCAGAAGGCGTGGATCCAGTACGCATTCGCTGAACCGACAACCATCCGTGCGGTCACGATCGTGACCCAGGACCCCAACCGCATCGTGTCGATGATTACGGGAATTGGCGCACCGGACAAAGCTCTCGAGGCGAGCGATGACGGAGAGAACTGGCGAACCATCGCGAAGCTTGCGGCCGGAGAGTCTCCGGAACTGACCGTTTCGTTTCCTGCTGTGACCGCGAAATATTTTCGGGTCACGTTTCTGCGGACGCCGCCTCCGCCGCGGCCCGCCTGGGCCGAGGGGATCGACCCATCGTCGTTGGGGCTCAATCTTCCGCCCGCGCCAAAGAACTATGAGATTGCGGAACTGGTGCTGCACCCAGGAGCGCGGGTCAGTCACTTCGAGGAGAAGGCGGCGTTTGTGCCGGAGCCGGATCTGTACGGCTTTGCCACGCCTCCGGTGGGGCCAGACGATGCGGTGAAGAAGGCGGACGTCATCGATCTGACGTCGAAGATGCGGCCGGACGGAACGCTGGACTGGACGCCGCCGCCGGGACACTGGGCCGTGTTGCGATTTGGATACAGCCTGCTCGGGATCACGAACCATCCGGCGACGGCGGAGGCGACGGGACTGGAAGTGGACAAGCTGAACGGCAAGGATGTCCGCCAGTACATGGAGAAGTATCTGGACAGCTACAAGCAGACAGTGGGGCCGGAGATGATGGGACAGCGCGGGATTCGCTACATCGTCAACGACAGCTGGGAAGCGGGATCGCAGAACTGGACCGACGACATGATCGCGCAGTTCCGCAAGCGCCGAGGCTACGATCCAATCCCCTGGATGCCGGTGCTGAGCGGAGAGGTGGTGGAGAGCGCAGAGGCAAGCGACCAGTTCCTGTGGGATCTGCGGAAGACGATCGCGGACCTGATCGCCGACGAGCACTATGGCGTGCTGGAGCAGGTGATCCACGAGTGGCACATGGGCCACTACGGCGAGTCGCATGAAGACGGGCGCGCGTTTGTGGCCGACGGGATGGAGGTCAAAAAGTTCAATGAGGTCCCGATGAGCGCCATGTGGACGCAATCGCCGGGGGTGAATCACGAGCAGTATGGCTACAACGCGGACGATCGCGAGTCGGCCTCGGTGGCACACATCTACGGCCAGAATCTGGCTGCGGCGGAGTCGATGACGGCAGCGGCGGCTCCGTGGGCGTGGTCGCCGGCGACGCTGAAGCCGACAGCGGATCAGGAGTTTCTCAACGGCATCAACCGCTTCTGCATCCACGAGTCGGCCCACCAGCCGCTCGTCGACAAGAAGCCGGGACTAACGCTGGGGCCATTCGGGCAATGGTTCAATCGCAATGACACGTGGGCTGACGAGGCAGGGCCATGGGTGAATTATCTGGGACGCACCAGCTACCTGCTGCAGCAGGGACACTTTGGCGCTGACGTGATTTATTTCTATGGCGAGGATTCGAATCTGACGGCGATCTTCCACGACAAGTCGCCGGATATGCCCCCGGGCTACGGGTTCGATTACGTCAACGCCGATGCGCTGATCCATGAGCTGAACGTGGCCAATGGGCGCATCACGACGCCGGGCGGCACGACCTACCGGCTGCTGGTGCTTGATGCGTACAGCCAGCACATGTCGCTGCCGGTACTGCAGGCGATTGACAAGCTGGTACGCGAGGGCGCAGCGATGGCGGGACCCAAGCCGACGGACGATCCGAGTATGGCCGACGACCGGGCGGAGTTCCGCAAGCTGAATGAGGAACTGTTCGGAGATGGCACGGGCGTGCATTCGGCGGGCAAGGGCACGGTGTATGCCGGCGACGACGCCGCTGCTGCGCTGAAGACGATGAACGTTGCACCGGATTTCAATTACACAGGGAGCGAGAATCGGATCGAGTTTCTCCATCGCAAGCTGGTGAATGGCGATGTGTACTTCGTAGACAACCGCAGCGATGACGGCGCGAATGTACAGGCGACGTTCCGTGTGAGCGGGAAGGCACCCGAGCTCTGGTATGCGGAGACGGGAAAGACGGAGCCGGTATCGTTCACGATTGCGGATGGGCGCACCACGGTGCCGCTGAAGCTGGAGCCGTGGGGCACCGTGTTCGTGGTGTTCCGCAGGGCGACGAGCGAAACGTCGCACACCGCGCCGGCTGTGTCCGAGACGCAGGTGGCGACGGTGCCGGGCCCGTGGACGGTGAGCTTTCCTCCGAACTGGGGAGCACCACCGTCGGTCACGCTGGACACGCTGGCTTCGTGGAGTGACAACAGCGACGCGGGCGTGAAGTATTTCTCGGGCACAGGCACGTATACGAAGACGATCGATGCGCCGGCGAACTGGTTCGGGAAGGGTGCGCATGTGTGGATCGATCTGGGCGACGTGAAGAATCTTGCCGAGGTGAGCGTCAACGGGAAGTCGCTGGGGATCGTGTGGCATGCGCCGTATCGCGTGGATGCGACGACCGCGCTCAAACCCGGCAGCAACCAGCTGACGATCAAAGTCACCAACGCCTGGGTCAATCGCCTGATCGGCGATCAGCAACCGGACGCGACGACGAAGTATACCTTCGCGGACGTGAAGCCTTATCGTGCGAACTCGCCGCTGTTGCCCTCGGGCCTGCTGGGACCGGTGACGATTGTGGAAGAGCAGGCGGGAAGGTAGCACGTCGCACCGGAGTTCCAGACCGCTGTGCTGTTGCGGCACAGCGGGTCTGGGACCGGATCGACTTATTGGCCGGGAACGATCGCAACCATGAAATGCCAGGTTCCCGAGGGGATTTCGTAGGTTGTCCCGGCGCCGGCGACAGTGTGGAATTGCGGGACGCTGGAGAGCGGCGCCCCGTTGAGGGTGAACTGCTTCTCCTGATCGCTGCTGAGGGCTAACTCGCCGCGTGCGTTCGGTGGGATGGTGAGATCCCACGTGGCGGCGGCGCCGTGGATAGTCCATGAAGAGTGAACTGGACCGTACGGTGAGTCGAAGGTGAACTGGAGAGAGCCGAGCTTCGCGTCGAAGTTCGGGTGCAGGCGGATGGTCTGGAATCCTGCATCGGCGGGATCGGCGTCGATGCCCGCGGCGTAGCGATAGATCCAGTCGGCGACGGCGCCGTAAGCATAATGATTGTAGGAATTCATGCTGGGATCGCTGCGCATCTTGTCGCCGTTCCAGCGCTCCCACATGGTTGTGGCGCCGTGGGCGACGAGGTAGCCCCACGAGGGATATTCGGTCGAGAGGAGCAGGCGATACGCGACTTCGGCGTGGCCTGTGTCGGCGAGAACAGCGAGCAGATAGGGCGTTCCGAGGAAACCGGTACCGAGCCGCCAGCCGTTGGCGCGCAGCTTATCGACAAGGCGATTCGCCGCGGCGGCGCGGAGCGAGTCCGGCACCAGGCGCATGTAGAGCGCGAGGACGTAGCCGGTCTGCGTGTCGCCTGAGGGGACCTTGTTCGGCACGAAGATGCGGCCGAACGGCGACGGGCCGTTGTCGGCCCCTGCGATGAAGCCGTCGTTGCGGATGAAGGTGTCGGCGAAGGCCTTCTGGATTTGCTCGTGGAGCGCGGCGTATTTCTGCGCTTCTTCGGTGCGCCCGGTGGCGTGGGCCATCTGCTGCATGAGGGAGACATCATAGGCCCAGTAGGCAGTTTGCACGAGGACAGCTTTGGTTTGCCCCTCTGGAGAGAGCCAGTCGCCGAAGGGCGTGCCGGCGTTGTGCTCCCAGAGGAAGCTGGGATTGCTCTGTTCAATCGCGCCGAGGTACTTCGACATGGCGTCCCAGTTCTGATCGATGATGCGGGTGTCGCCGGACTGCAGCCACGAGGTCCAGGGGATGATGACGCCGGCATCGCTCCATCCGGCGCCGAAGCCGGCGTTGGGGACGGAGGTGCCAGGAGCATAGATACCGTACATCGGCGTGCCGACTTGTGTGCTGCGAAGGTCGGCGGCGAATTTGCGCGAGAAGGGGGCGAGGCCCATGTTGTACGAGGCGGTACGCCAGAAGACTTCTGCATCCCCGGTCCAGCCGAGGCGCTCGTCGCGCTGCGGGCAGTCGGTGGGGACGCCGACGAAGTTGGAGCGCTGGCCCCAAAGGATGTTGCTCCAGAGCTGATTGAGCATGGCGTTGCCGGTAGCGAGCTCTGTGTGGAAGGGCGCGGCGGTGTGGATCACTTTTGCCGTAACGGCGGAGATGCCGGGCCTGGCGGGAAGGCCGGTGAGCTCGACGTAGCGGAAGCCGTGGAAGGTGAAGGAGGGCTCGTAAGTCTCTTCTCCGTGGCCGGCCAGAGTGAAATAGTCGGTGGCGAGCGCGGTGCGGAGGTTTTCGGTGTAGATAGTGCCGTCGGGGTTGAGGACTTCGGCAAAACGGAGACGGATTCTGGTGCCGGCTTTGCCCCGGACGCGGATGTGCGCGAAGCCTGCCATGTTCTGTCCGAAGTCGTAGACGTAGACCCCGGGCTTCGGCGCGGTGAGCGCTTTAGCGTGCAAGGTGGTTTCGATGCGGATGGGCTGGTAGTCCTGCGCAACGATGGCGGGCTCGAGCGGCTGGATCGTCTGGACGGGATGCCAGGCTGCGTCACTCAACGCCGGAGTGGTCCAACCTGGCTGCTCGAGACGGGCGTCGTAGGTTTCGCCGTCGTAGATCTCGGCTTTCTCGATGGGCGAGGGGGCGGCTTTCCACTGTGAGTCCGTGTCGACCCAGGCGTCGGAGCCATCCTGAAAGACGATGTGCAGCTCGGCGCGCAGGGCCGGGGGTGTGTTGCCGTAGTTGTACGGCTCCTGGGTCCACTCCAGCGGCGTGGTATACCAGCCGGGCGCGAGCCAGGCGCCGATGGCATTGTTGCCAGCGCGGAGGTCGGCGGTGACGTCGTAAGTTTGATAGGGGACGTGCTCTCGGTAGTCGGTCCACCCCGGCGCGAGAATCTGATCGCCGATGGGATGGCCGTCAATCCAGAAACGATAGGAGCCGAGCGCGGTGGCGTAGAGGCGCGCGGAGCGAACGGGCTTGTCGAGGTCGAAGCTCCGGCGGAGCATCATGACGGGATTGGTGGGCCAGGGGCGGCCATCGAGCGGGCCGGTGAACTGGCCCTGCGATGTGCCGCGGATGGCCTGCGGCCATGTTCCATCGTCGAAGCCGGGATCATACCAGGCACCCGAGGCATTCAGCTCTGCCTTCCAGTTGGTGTTGCTGACAACGACCTGGTCGGAGCCATCCTGGTAGCGGATGTAAAGGCAGGCGCTCATGGGCGTGCGGCTGGCGCTACCTCCGGGCGCACTTTCACCGATATCGAAAAGCGTGACATCGACAGCCAACAGGTTGCTTCCCTGCTTCATCGCGGACGTGACATCGCGTTCCACATATCGTTTCCACGCGGTCTGTTTGTAGGGCGGAAGCGGTTCGGCGTTGAGCACATGCCGACCGTTGACCCACGCTGCAGCGGTGTCTTCGCCGGTGACGTAGAGGTGGGCGAGCTGGACGGGGTGGTCGACGCCAAAGTTGAGGCGGAAGTTGTGATGCGTGTCGCCCGAGTGATGGTAGTCATCCTGACCACGGTTGGAGATCCAGGCGGCGCCGGACTCACGGATGCTGTGCAACTCACGCTCCTCGTAGCCGATCCACTGCCCGCGCCACGGGTCATGCATGAGGCCGGTCTCCCACCAGGAGACGGCGCTCGTCGGGTAGGCGACGCCTTTCTGATCCCACGCCTGGACTCTCCAGAAGTAGCGATGCTCCGGCTGGAGGGCAGGACCGTTATAGGGAACGGCGACGGAGCGGTCCGAGGCGACCCGGCCGCTGTCCCAGACATCGGCGTGGCCGGCGAGGAGCTGTTCGCTGCTGCTGGCCACCTGGATCTGGTAAGCAGTCTGGCGAGCGCCCGTGCGCGGGTCGTCCAGCTGCCAGGAAAGACGCGGCTGAGCGGTGTCGATGCCGAGAGGGGTGTCGAGCTCTTCGCAGCGCAGGTGCTGCGGCGGTTGAAGGACCGGAGCGGCAAAGGCCGTCGCGGAGGTGCACGGGATGACCAGAACGGACGCCGTAACAAGAAAAAGCGGGAGGAATTGGCGGGGGCATTTCGGAACGGATTGCATGCGCCACCAATTTCGTGCGGCTGAACTGCGGATGTCAATAGAAAAGAGATATTACGTATGAAACAATGGGGCGCGATTTTGCCTGGGCAGGAAGGTACAGTGGATTGGGCCCGGCTACCTAAAGGGAGATCAGCGATGCGATCCAGGATTATGGCGATGGTGGTGGTTGCGTGTCTCGGATGCTGCGTTGCTGCGGCACAGGAGACGGCAGAAAAAGCGAAGGCGATCAATATCAACTGGAACAAGACGGTGATCGTGTCGAAATCCACGCCGACGCTGCAGGTGGTGACCAACCCGATGCTCAATCCGGGCTCGCCGATTCACGATGGCGCCTTCGCGGCGCTGAAAATGCTCGGCGCCGACTACGTGCGTTTTGTGCCGTGGCTGCCTTATCCGAAGATAGCGGTGGCGGAACTGCAGCCCCCAACGGCGGACCACACGTCGTGGGACTTTACGTACATCGATCCGGTAACGAAGGATTTTCTTGCGGCGACAGAAGGCCACTCGACGATCATGAACTTCAGCACCATTCCAGCGTGGATGTTTAAAACCGACAAGCCGGTGACATATCCGGAGGATCCCAATCAGGTGTTCTGGAATTACACGCAGGGAAAGGAGCTGCGCGATCCGAGCGGGAAGGAGCTGGGGGACTACTACGCGCGGCTGGTGAGTTGGTTCACGAAGGGCGGCTTCACGGATGAGAACGGGAAGCGGCATGAGTCTGGGTATCACTACAAGTTTCCCTATTGGGAGGTGCTGAACGAGATTGATTTCGAGCATCAGATGACGCCCGAGCAATACACGGAGCGCTATGATGCGATCGTCTCGGCGATTCACAGGGTGAGCCCGGAGACGAAGTTCATCGGCCTCGCGCTGGCAGCGCCGAGTGCGAATCCGAAGTACTTCGAGTATTTTCTGAATGCGAAGAATCATCGGCCGGGCATTCCGCTCGACTATGTATCGTTTCACTTTTATGCGACACCGGCGCTCGACGAGGGACCGGACGGGTGGGAGCATACATTCTTCAATCAGGCGGATGGATTTCTGGGGGTGACCCGTTACATCCTTTCGATTCGGGATCGGTTATCGCCCGAGACGAAGATCGATACGGATGAGCTGGGCGTGATCCTGCCGACGGATGGGGTGGAGATTCGAGCCAGCAAGGCGCTTCCGGATCACATTCCACATCGCTACTGGAATGCGGCCGCGGCCCTCTATGCGTATCTGTTTGCCGAGTTATCGAAGATGGGCGTGGACGTGATCGGTGAGTCGCAACTCGTCGGCTACCCGTCGCAATTCCCGAGTGTCTCCATGGTGGACTACAACAATGGCAAGCCGAATGCGCGGTGCTGGGTGCTGAAGATGATCCTCGAGAACTTTCATCCGGGAGATCGCCTGGCGACGACGATGCCGCCGTCCGGCGACGACGAAGGCCAGCCTTACGTGCAGGGCTTTGTAACGCCGCAGGGACGCAGGATTCTGCTGGTGAACCGGAGCAATGCCGAGGAGACGACGACGGTGCCCGCTGGTTTTGAGCACGCGCATTTTGCGACCGTGGACGAAGCGACGGGCGACGATTCACCGCGGACCGGAGCGTTGAGCGGGCCACATTTGACGCTGGCGCCGTTTGCCGTAACCGTACTGAAGGCGGAGTAGAGGCGCGCGATGACGGCGAAACTGCGCGTTGGACTGTGCGGCATCGGGCTCGATGCTTACTGGCCGCAGTTTGCGGGGCTGCGCGAGCAACTCGAAGGCTACCTTGCGCAAGTGGAGAAGCGGCTGGAGGGCTTCGGCGCGACGATCGAATCGTTCGGACTGGTGGATACGCCGGAGCGGAGCCGCGAGGCGGGGCATGCCTGCCGGCGCGCGGACATCGATGTGCTGTTTCTGTATGTGACGACGTATGCGCTGTCGAGGACCGTATTGCCGCTGGTGCAGCGCGCGGGCGTACCGGTGATCGTGCTGAACCTGCAACCAGGCGCGACAATGGACTACGAGGCGTTCAACCGTTTGCCCGACCGCACTGCGATGACGGGGGCGTGGCTGGCGTGGTGTTCTGCCTGTCCGGTGCCGGAGATCGCGAACGTGTTGCGGCGGGCGCGGATCCCGTTCCATCAGGTGACCGGGGCGCTGACCGATGAGGCGAGCTGGAAGGAGATCGAGGAGTGGGTAAGGGCGGCGCAGGTGAAGGCGGCACTTGCGGAGAATCGCCTGGGGCTGCTCGGCCACTACTACGGTGGCATGCTCGACGTGGCCACGGACATCACGCAGGTGTCGATCACCTTCGGCAGTCACATCGAGATGCTCGAGGTCGATGAGTTGAGCGCGCTGCGCAGCGAGTGCATGGAGGAGGAGATTGCACAGCGGGTGCGGCTTTTCGAGGAGCACTTCGACGTACAGGCAGAGTGCGCGCGGAGCGAGTTGGAAAGGGCTGCGCGTACCTCCGTTGCGTTGGATCGACTGGTGGAAAAGCACGATCTGCAATCGCTCGCCTACTACTACAAGGGCACCGGGGTGGCGGCGAACGAGGACACGATGAGCTCCATCATCCTCGGTACCTCGCTGTTGACGGCGCGTCATGTTCCAGTGGCCGGCGAGTACGAGGTGAAGAATGCGATTGCCATGAAGATCATGGACTGCCTGGGAGCCGGCGGATCGTTCACCGAATACTACGTGCTGGATCTGGCGGACGACATCGTGTTGATGGGGCACGACGGACCAGGACACATCGCGATCGCCGAAGGCAAGACGCGGGTGCGGCCACTGGAGGTTTATCACGGCAAGGTGGGGCAGGGGCTTTCGGTGGAGATGTCGGTTCGCTACGGGCCGGTGACGCTGCTGTCGGTGGTGGACGATCCGGAGCATGGCTTCCGGCTGCTGGCGGCCGAAGGTGTGTCGGAGTCAGGACCGACGCTCGCGATCGGCAATACAAACAGCCGGTACCGGTTCCCGATCGGGGCGCGGCGTTTTGTCGAGCGGTGGAATGAGCAGGGACCGGCTCACCACTGCGCTGTGGGTGTTGGACATATTGCAAGTGCCCTCGATAAGCTCGCGCGCCTGCTGGAAATCCCATTCGTTCAGGTTTGCTGAAATTGAATCGCCGGCGAGCCCCACGCGTCAGACTCTGACCTGTCTGGTCCCCTGCTTCTCTATAGTTACGTCCGCCAACGCGGTCAGCGGCGGCTGCGACAGCCCAGGTTTGGCGCACTGCTACGGTTGCTCGTTCGTATCCAGGTGCTGCGGTGTGACGGCATCGCTGCTCGGGCTACGCAAAGTTCCGGGGATAACCTGGTGAATCTTGTTGAATGCGGCGAGCGCCTTCTCCTGACCAGCCCTGTTCCCTATGGTGCGATCGGCCTGAGCCAGCCGCCACCAGGCTACCTCATCGTTCGGCCGCAACTTTACAGCTCGCTCGAGTAACGCCACGGCCTGACTCGCCTTTTGACTGCTGAGATCAACGCCCGCCAGTCCGACCAGCGCTTCCTCAAAATCGGGATACTGCTGAAGGATCTTCTCGTATCCGGCAGCCGCTTCTTCAGCCTGGCCGCTCTCCGCCTGAAGATAGGCCAGCTCATACGCCGCATTCCCGTCGCCTGGATCAATAGCCAGCTCGGCGTTGAATTCTCTCATCGCCGCGTCGCGGTCCTCTGGCTTCCCCGCATCACGGAACCGCCCAAGGTACACGCGCCCCAGCTGATAATGAATTCCGGGGCGCTGTGGGTCCATCGTCAGCACGTGATTAAACGCGATGATGGCGCCATCCCAGTTTTTCTCGCTCTCGTTCGCCTCACCCTGTGCCTGCAGCATCCAGATCGATCCCGGCGCCGTATCGTGCAGCTTCTCCATCACCGTATAGGCATAGCTCCCGTACACCCGGCCGGTGTGATACAGAACTTCTGGATCGTTGGGAAACGCTTTGTTGAGGGCCAGGGAAATTTCCACCGCTTCGGCATCTCGATCCAGGTTGCTGTAGGCACGCAGAAGTTCCAGTCCGCACATCCGGCGCACCTCGGAATCGGCGGTTTGCCGGAAGCCCTTGTCGAGGAGAGGCAGCGCCTCGGAGAATTTGCCCTCTTCCGCCAGAGACAAGCCGAGGAGGCTGGAGAGTTTCGGCAGACCCGGCTTCAGCCGCTCCGCCTTATGAATCTCGCTGACGGCCCGTGCATATTCGCGTCGCTTGAAACAGATAGCGGCGAGGGTGGCGTGGATCTCGGCGATGTTGGGGTCGGTTTGCGCCAGTTTTTGAAACATCTCTTCCGCGGTGGCATAATCGCCGCGAGCCATCGCCTGCTGGCCCGCCGCAGCCAGTGACGCTGGGTCCGCGGCGACGTTTTGTGCCATCGCCGCGATCGCCGAGCTGCAACAGAGCCCGAATAACCAGAGCATTCCCGCACGTTTCAACTTCATGCGGTGAAGTTTATCCCCATCCTAAAAGGTCCGCCACGCTGTTGGAGCGTGGCGGGTTGGAGGCCTACTACGAAGACAGCGGTCAGAATGTGAACTTGCCGCTGAGCTGAATAATGCGTGCCGCTGACGAACTTGTAATGCGACCTGCGACGTTCGGAGCGTCGTCAACGCCATTGTCAATCGACGATCCGCCGCCGGAACCACCTGTCGCATATCCACCGGTATTGATGTCGTACTGGTGATGGTTAAACGTGTTGAAAGTATCGAAACGAAGATTGAAGTTCGCGCGCTCGGTGAACGCGAACGACTTCGTCAGGCCCATATCCCAATTGTTGATCCCGGGCTGACGCAGATTATTCCGCGGCGCAATACCATTACTACCGTCGGTGCCATAGGTTCCGGCGAGGGGCTGTGTGAAGCACGACATGTTGATGCGCTGGAAGCTCTCCGTCAGGTTCTTGTGCGGATCGCAGCCAGCCGCGATGTTTGCCCGTTCCGCCGGGGTGTTGTTCAATCCGTCGATGTCGTTCGCAGTGATGTCGAAGGGGAAGCCGACCTGGAATGTTGTAATCCCACTTAGTTGCCAGCCGCCCACGGCCAGATCCGCCGCGCGGTTGATCCCGCTGGCGAGCTTCTTTCCGCGGCCGAAAGGCAGGTTGTAGATGTAGCTGGTGACAAAACGCTGATTGACGTCAAAGTCGGACAAACCATAATCCCACTCCGGATGATGATTATCCTCAAATCCCTGATAACCGGCTCCGCTCGCGCCCACACCGGCAGCCGCTGACTTATCGTCCTTGCTCTGCGCCCAGGTGTAGACCGCAGTCACCGCCAGGTCGTGCGCGCGATGGGTCAGGTTGACGTTCATGGCGTTGTAGTGCGAGTAACCATGAAAATCGCTGTCGATGTAATCGCCGGTGAAGTTCGGATAAGGAAGCCGGGCAGCGGCCGGGCAGCTACCGAGAGTCGGATTCGTCTGACAGAACGTCACGTCAGCCGCCGGCAGGTCGTTGGGCTGAGCGATATCCCGCCGGTCCAGCAGGTGAACGGCGTGGGTCCCAATGTAGTTCAATTCCAGCGTCGTATCGTTGCTGAGCTGGCGTTCGACGGATCCGGTCCACGACTGCACGTAAGGATCGAGCGGATTCTCGGATTCGATGACAGCGACGAACGACAGGGTGGAGATCGGGAAGGGTCCCAGTGTTCCATAGGCCGGGAACATCTGGTTGCCCAATTTAGGCAGGCTCGAATTAACGGTCGGGTTCTCTGTCAGCCGGATGCTGTAAGGGTAGATATCGGCGGAGTCGTCGATCTCCCGGCCCTCAAACGAGTCGAAGAAGATGCCGTATCCCCCACGAACCACTGTCTTGTCCGTCAGCCGGTAGTCCAGACCGAGGCGGGGAGCAAACGGTGTCTTCAGACCGGGATGCGGAACCGATCCGCAATAGCGCAGCACTGGATCAGTTGCCGTGCCACCGGGAGCGACACCATCGGTCGACAGCTGTGGATCCGCGTAGCAAAGACCGCCGTTAGGATTTTTGGTATCAAGCCAGAAGAAGTGGTTGTGAGCTTCATAGGCTGCTGCGCGATAATCCCAGCGCAGACCGAGGCTCACAGTTAACTTCTGCGTGGCCTTCCAGTTGTCTTCCGCATAGGGTGCGAAATAACCAAAGACATGGTCCTGGGAATTCCCGGCGTAAGTGGTGGGGCTGAGCGGTCCGGGGAAAAATCCGGACACCGTGGCGTAGTAACCCAACAGCATATCGGCGATGGCGTTCCCCGTACCGCACAGGCCCGTTGCATTGGGACAGTTGGTGCCGTTGTTCGTAATCGTGGTCGGGGAGAAACCCCAGTCGCCGTAGAAATCATCGTCAAGGTTGCGGACCAGATGCCAGTGACGGTAATCGACTCCGAATCCGAGACTGTGCCTGCCGTGAACCGTGGTGAAGGCGTCGGCAAACTCCCACGCCGGGTTGTCCGACCCGGTATAAGCGTTACCCGATCCACCCTCCCCAGCGAACTGTGTCATAGAAAGACCGGGCCAGCTCTGCTGCAAGGCAGTGAAGTGGGTGAAGACACCGGTCTCGCCCAATGCCTGAACTGCGGCGGCTGGTGGTGCTGGAGCGCCCTCCGGCGCCTGAGCATCGAGATAGCCGAAGCGGAAGTTATTCACGTTCGACGCACCGAAGTTGATCGTATGGGAGATTTCCCAGTTCTTCTGCGTCTCGTACTGCGTCTCGATGGCGTAAACCAGGTTGCTGCCGTTGTAGAGCGAAGCGTTCTGATACGTCGAGTAGGTGCCACGTCCGAAGATCGACCCCAGTTTCCCGAGGTTCTGGTCGATACGATAGGTCTGCTGATTGGTAGTTAGGGGCGTCCCGTAGTTCTGGATGTAATTGTTGACGCCCTCGCCCTGATTGGCCAGCGTTGGAGTCGGCCAATAGTTGTACTTCAGGGCCACCAGAGCCAGCCGATTCGTGATGTCAGCAGACGGAATCTGGTTTTGCGGAAATGCCTGCCCCGTGGTCGGATCGACCGGCATGCAATTCTGGTTTGTGGCGAGCAGCGCTGCGCAGGCCGCCGTCCCGTAAAGGGGCAGTGGCGCTCCGCTCTGCGTTGTCTCGTTATTGAAGTTTCCCTGCAGTGCCGCAGGATTCGGAATTGCCGCCTTTTCAATGCCGCCGTTGATGATCCGCCAGCCCTCATAATTCGCCATCCAGAAGGTGCGGTTGTGCCCGTTGTAGATCTTCGGGATATAAACCGGCCCATCCGCCACAAAGCCGAACTGGTTCTGGCGCAGGACAGGATTGGCCGTCGGAACCCCTAAGTTATAGTCGGTCGCCGTTGGGAATGGAGACGCGTCATAAGCGTTGTTCCGGTTAAACTCAAAAACCGACCCATGCAGAGAATTGGTGCCGCCGCGGCTGACGATGTTGATCTGGCTTGCGCTGAACCCGTACTCCGCCGAATACGTACCGCTTTCGACTTTGAACTCCTGAATCGCATCCTGGGAGAGGATCACGGCCGGCGTCACCAGCGCCTGATCGGTGTTAACCAGCCCGTCCAGCGTGTAGTTGTTCCCTTCCGGCCGGCCACCGTTGACGCTCACCGCGTTGCCCTCGCCCTGCCGCATGGTGCCCTGCTCGCCGCCCACGGTGACGGCGCCGGCGCCGACCAGCAGCAACTGCATAAAATTGCGCCCGTTGAGCGGCAGGTCTTCCACCTGGTGCTGGCTCATCAGCTGCGACAGCGACGCTGTGTCCGTATCCAGAGTCACCGCCTGGCCCGTTACCGACACGGTTTGCGTAATCGCTCCCGGTTTCAGTGTGACGTTGACTCTCAAATTCTCATCGACTGTCAGCGTCAGTCCGTTCGTTACCGACTTCTGGAATCCCTGGATCTCCGCTGTGACCGAATAGCTGCCTGGGATCAACGAGGGCGCCAGGTAATCACCCGACGAACTCGTTCTGGTCACGAAGGGCAGGTTCGTGGCCGTGTTGGTTACCGTTACTTTGACATTGGGGACGACGGCCCCCGTGCTGTCCGCCACCGTACCCAAAATCGTTCCCGTCGCGCCTGCCTGCCCAAACGCCACAGGGGCCGCCAACAGGAAAATGAGCCCCAATCCAGTTCGCAGTGCTCGCATAGCTGGTCTCCGTTAAGAAGGTCTTGTCTTTGTAGTCAGTTCTGGGACAACCGGGACAAGTTCTGTTGTCCCTTTTCCGATTGGGCGGAACAATACGCGCGCTGGCTGATCAATGTCAAGAGCAACTTTATTTCCCTATAGAAATTCAGAGCCCACGCTTCTAACTGTTTTGTTGGTATTACGTACTTACCCTGCATGTGGGTTGATCAAGCGTTTTAGTTCTGCGTATATTGCTGGCAAGGATAAACTGTTCCGGACGCGTCGAATTCCATTACGCAAAAACGCGGGCTTCGCCGGCGTGAGCTAAGTCGTGGTCTGACCGCAATTTAGGAACCACAGGAAATGTGGTCCCGCCGGTCTTCCTGTCTATGTCCAGGCCCGACGCGTCTGCTGTGAGGCCTCTGCGAACGCATCGGTTTCCACATGCTTTGCGACTCGGGGTAGTTCCGGCCCATCCGAAAGCCCAACAGAAATATCCTGCGATCCCAGAGCCTTCGCGACGGCTACGCGCAGAAAAGTGCCTCAGCGTGGTTCGGCTCCGACGGGGGTGAGCGGCGCTCGTTCGTCGCGCAGGCGGCTCGCGTAGCCGCGCCAGTATTCGAGAGAGTCCTCGAACACCTTCGCGCCGCCGCCTGCGAATCGGTCGAGGAAGTCCGGATCGCCGGCGAGGCTGGCCACGCGCGCCCACAGGTCGGCTTCGAACATATCGCGCTGGGCACGCAGGATCAGTTTGTAGGCGATCTCGGGCCCGGAGTGGCTCTGGTATTCGGCGACATCCACCTTGCGGCCGAAGGCGTCTTCGGAGGAATTCTTCTGGCCTACGGCCATCAGGTAATCGCGATCCTGGGCGACCCTCTCAAAAGGACCGCAAACCTCCATGGCGGCGCGGATGTCCAGAGAGCGAGTCAGGCGAAAGACCGCCTGCGCAATGGCCCACTTCTGGATCTCCTTTGGCAGCGAGCCTTCGGAGTCCGGCGTGTTGGGAAGCGTGGGGGACTCGCCGATGTGAACCGACCAGGCCTGCTCACAGATGGTGTTCACCTGGTCGAGCAGCTTTTGCCTGACTTTGTCACTGTTGGTGGAACCGTTGGCTTCTCCGAACAGGGCGGCGTTGGCATTCGGCTGGCCGGCAGGATGGTTCGCAGTGGATCTGAGCCAGCGGCTGACGCCGTCGGCGATTTGCGCTTTGAGCGCGGAGAGTTCCTGGGTGTCCGGCTCTGCATAATTGCGATTCGCGGCGCTTTTCAGGGGAGGATTCATCACTGGATTGCTCGATTCCTGGGGATTGGGTCGATGGGTGTCCGGGACATGTTGCAGGGCCTGGATTGGTTCGGGGGTATGAGGGTCTTGCGTCTGCATTAGCAGAGTTTCTGGTTCCGCTTCCTGTGGCGCAGGAGCGTCTGGTTCCGGCGTTCGCGGTGCAGGCGGCTGGGGTCGCGGCGCTTTAGAGGCTGACGGCTCAGCGGAACGCAATTCTTCCCAGCGAACGATGCGGCTCCGCACAATATCCGACACCTCGTCCTGATCGGACATTTCGGCAGGAGTCGATCCCTCAGGCCCGGGCGCGTAGGTTTTTGCAACGCGACGTGAACGAAGCAGATAACCAAGACCCAGCACGGAGGCGACGAGATAGCCGGCCGGCTTGACCCACGCGGGCAGGGATTCGGCTGGAACCGGGCCAGTCCGAAGAAGCGTCGTCAGCAGAGCCAGCAGGGAATAACCGGAGGTGAGGGCCAGAAGGGTCCGGGCGACGGTCGGTCCGAGAGGGTTCTTCCGGGCGAGAAGGTAGCCCGCAACGCCTCCGTAAACGCCTGCGGCCACAACGACGGTGGCAACAAAGGGATCCATCGGCGCGGGGAATGCGGGAGCCGTGGTGAGGTGCAAAAGAACGGCGAATGTCGAAACCCCCGAGGCCAGCATCGCGGCCGCGTTGATCCAGAGGCCGAGCAGGAGCAGAATCAGCCAGCCGCCCAGGCCTTCCGGCGTTGGCCGCTCCCATTCTGTCTGACCCATCAACACGATTGCCCGCGCTCCCTGTCTTCCGTTTCGGAGCAAAATCCCGACTCGAATGAGAAAAGACCCCTGCGCGGGGAGGATAGCCGGAGATGCCGGATGGAGAGTATCCCTCGTCGGAGCCACGATCCCCATTTGGTGTCTGCAGGCTGGGAATGGCGTCGATTCCGGCGACCGTGCGCTATGCGGTTTTGCGCCACTGTGTCGCCCGCGGCCTGGTTTTCTGTGGAAATTCCACACCTGTAGTAATCGACTTTCCCTCTATGGTTCGCCGTTGTGACACCGCTGTGTCGGGATAACACATAAGTACTAGCAATCGATAACCTAAGTCATTTTTTCAGGTGACTGCGCGTGCTATGTTGCCAGCATATCGGTAACAGGGACCGGCTTTCCCGGCACTCAAAGTGTCGGCGGACGGTTCGGTCGCTCGCCCTGCTGCCCCCTGCCGATTTCGCCTACCTCGACCCGAATGCGGCAGGGACATCACGAAGGGAAACCTGTATGAAGGCTCTGTTTCATTTCTGCCTGGTCTCTCGGCTTGCTCTGCGGGACATGTTTACAAAATCGATAATTCCAGTCCTGATGACCCTCGCGGCCCTGGGATTGACAGCCGAACCAATGGCGCAGGCGCAGACGACCTTTGCCGCGACGGCAGTCGGAACCGCAACTCCCGCGACGCAGACGGTGACGGTGAACCTGCAGGCGGCAGGCACGGTGGCGAAGGTCGAGGTGCTGACGATGGGAGCGCCCAGCCTGGACTTCACCGAGTCGGGAACGGACAACTGTGGCGGCATCAGCTCGGGCGGCTGCCAGGTGACGGTGGCTTTCGCCGCGAAGTATCCAGGCGCGCGCAACGGCGCCGTGGTGCTGCTGGATGCGGCCAACAACACTCTTGGTACGCAGTATCTGACGGGAATCGGGCAGGGCTCCCTGGCGGTGATGGTGCCGGGCGCGGTGAGCATCGCGGCCGGGCAGGTGGGCGAGTGGACCCTGGTAAACGACGGTGGTCCGGCGACGCAGGCGGATCTGTATTTGCCCTCGGGTGTGGCGGTCGATGGCGCGGGGAACCTGTTCATTGCGGATTCGCACCACAACCGCGTGCGCGAGGTGTTTGCGGCAGGCGCGAACGCCGGGACGATTACCACGGTTGCGGGCGATGGCAGCGCCGGGTATGACGGGACGGCGACGGTCGCGAAGGCGACTTCGCTGAACCAGCCGGGCGGCGTCGCGATCGATGGCGCGGGGAATCTGTACATCGCGGATACCAATAACAACGTGATCCGCAAAGTGAATCTGGCGACGGGCGCGATTTCGACGGTGGCTGGCACCGGAGCCCCGGGTTACACGGGCGACGGCGCCCTGGCGACCTCGGCGTCGCTGAATTCACCGGAGGGCGTGGCGGTGGACGCGGCGGGTGACCTGTACATCGCCGACACAAATAATGATGCGGTGCGCGAAGTGGTGGCGGCGACGGGGAAGATTGCGACCATCGCCGGCGATGGCACCGGAGCGCCGGGATTCGCGGGCGACAGCGGCCCGGCGATCGGCGCGAAGCTGAATGCGCCCTATGGGGTGGCGCTGGATGCGGTGGGGAACCTCTACATCGCGGACTCGGGTAACAACCGCGTGCGCGCGGTGAATACGAGCGGGAACATCAACACCTTTGCGGGTAACGGAACGCCGGCCTATCTGGGCGATGGCGGCGCCGCGACGTCGGCCGAGTTGTATTCGCCGCTGGGCGTGGCGTGCGATCCGGCAGGGAACGTCTACATTGCGGACGCGCGCAATTACGTGGTGCGCAAGGTGAATGCGGTCTCGGGCGCGATCACGACGATTGCCGGCGCCAACGCCGACGACACTTATGGTGATGGGAAAGGGGACTTCACCTACGGCAACGGGCAGAACGGCGATGCCTTCGCGGGCGGTGGAATCGCGACGGGTGCGGGCATCTATGCTCCTTACGGCGTAGCGGTGGATCAGGCCGGGAACCTGCTGGTGGCGGAGTATTTCGATCACCTGATTCGGAAGGTTGGCGCGAATCAGGCGACGCTGTTTTTCCAGCCGGAGCTGTGGCAGAACCAGGTGAGTTCACCGCAGAACCAGAGCATTGAAAACGACGGCAACGCCACGCTGACGTTCTCCGCGGTTGCGCCGGACGCGAATGCCGCGGTGGCGTCGAGCGGAACGACGTGCACGACGACCAGCAGCGTTGCGGTGGATGCGAGCTGCGTGGTCGCGGCGGAGTTTGCGCCGACCAGCACCACCCTGACGAATCCGCTGGTGGGCAATGTGAACCTGGCGGGCAATACAGCGAACTCGCCGTTGGATATCTCGATTGTCGGTCAGGCGCTGGGGCTGAACGGCGCGATCGTCACGCTGACTTCCAGCCAGAACCCCTCGGCGTACGGGCAAGCGGTCACGCTGAACGTGACGGTCAAACAGGATCCGAACTCGACGCAGGGAACGCCGACCGGGACGGTGACCTACTCCGATACTTTCCAGGGCGCCACCACCACGCTGGGCACGCAGACGCTGGACGGGAGTGGCAACGCGGGTCTGCAGGTGAGTTCACTGGCGGTGGGAACGCACCTGATCACCGCGAACTACGGCGGCGACACGTACTACAGTGCGTCCGCTTCGAATCCATTGTCGCAGGTGGTGCAGGAGCAGGTGACCGTGACGGTTACGAATACCGGCGGCGGCAATCCTTCTTCTTACGGTGCAACGGTGATTTTCACCGCAACGGTCAGCGTTTCGGGCGGAATCCCGGTTTCAGGCGCGGTGTCGTTCTATAACGGCGGAAACTACCTGGGCAGCGGAACGCTGAACGGCAATGTAGCGGCGTACTCGACCGCGACGCTGCCCGTGGGCAGCAACTCGATCACGGCGAGCTACACGGACTCGAACAATGTGACGGCGACCTCATCGGTGCTGAAGCAGGTGGTGCAGCAGAACACGGTAACGGTTCTGACCTCCAGCGTGAATCCAGCCATTCACGGAATGCCGGTCACGTTTACGGCCGTGGTCACGGCAGCGGGGACGACCGCGCCAACCGGTGCGGTGACGTTCTACGACGGAACCACGCAGATCGGAACGGGGACCCTGACGGCTTCCGGGACGACGAGCGCAGTGACGACCTTCCAGACTTCATCGCTGGCGGCGGGAACGCATTCCATCACCGCGTCGTATGGCGGAGACGCGAACGACTTCACCAGTACGTCGGCTGCGCTCAGCGAGACGGTGAACATTGCCTCCTCGACGACGGCGCTGGCCGCCAGTGCGAATC
Source organism: Acidobacterium sp. (assembly GCA_003152595.1). Taxonomy (GTDB): domain Bacteria; phylum Acidobacteriota; class Terriglobia; order Terriglobales; family Acidobacteriaceae; genus Palsa-343. The sequence goes on along the minus strand of PMAM01000122.1, from coordinate 3,691 downwards.
CCTCGATTGCCGGCAAGCCGCTCACGCTGACCGCAACGGTGACGACGAATGGCGGCACAGCGGCAGGCACGGTGAACTTCTACAACGGAGCAGCGCTGCTGGGTTCGGGCACGCTGAACGGCGCCGGAGTGGCGACCTTCACCAGTTCGACGCTGCCGGTGGGGAGCTACTCCATCACCGCGAACTACGCGGGCGACGCGAACGACACAGGCAGCACGTCGGCAGCGCTGGCGCTGAGTGTGATTCAGGCAACGACGGGTGTGAAGCTGGTGGCAAGCAGCCCCTCAGTGCAGGTGACGGCGCCGGTGACCTTCACCGCGACCGTGACCGGCAACGGCGGCGTGCCGACGGGCAGCGTGACCTTCATGGATGGGGCCAACACGCTGGGATCGGTGGCTGTGAACGCGGGCGGCGTGGCCGCTTACACCACGTCCTCGCTGGCGGTGGGGACGCACACCATCACTGCCGTCTACGGCGGCGACGCGAACGATGCGGGGAGCACATCGTCGGCAGTCACGGAAACGGTGACCGCGTACGCGACGCAAACCTCGCTGGTGGCCTCAGCGACGAGCATGAACACGGACCAGGAACTGACCCTGCTGACCACGACAACCTCGAGCAGCGGCGGCGCGGCGACAGGCACGATCACCTATATGAACGGGACCACGACGCTGGGGACGGCGACCGTCGGCGCAAATGGGGCGGCGACGTTCTCCCTCAATCCGCCTGCGGGGTCGTACAGCATCGCCGCGCATTACAGCGGCGACGCGCTGAATGCGCCGTCGGTATCGAACGCAGTTACCGTGAACGTGTCGCTGGCGACAGAGTTCACGATTGGGCTGAACCCGACGTCGATGAGCCTCCAGACCACGAAATCGGGGCAGCTGACCATCAACCTTGGATCGCAGGACGGGTTCACCGACAAGATCGCGCTGGGATGCGACTCGCTGCCCTATTCGGTTTCGTGCAATTTCTCGAACAACGACTTCACGCTGAGCGCGAACGGAACGGCGTCGGTCACGCTGACGGTGGATACCAATTCACCGCTGGCCTCAGGCGGTCAGGCCAAAAATGAAAGCCTGTTCGGCAGCGGAGGCACGCTGGCGGCGTGGCTCTTCCCAGGGGCGGCGCTGTTCGGATTCGCGTTCCGCCGGTTCCGGAAAAATGCTGCGATGCTCCGGGCGCTGGTGGTGATCGCAATGCTGGCCGGGACGACGTTCCTGATGACAGGTTGTGGCGGATTCTCGCTGAACAGCGCGAAACCGGGGAACTATGTAATCCAGGTAACGGCGACAGGAACGCAGACCGGCGTCACGCACGTGGCGAACCTGACGCTGACGGTGACCCAGTGAGCGGAGTTGGCATCATGATGCGGCGCAGACGGGTCGGTTTCGTTTTGGTAGTGGCTTTGCTGGCGGCCGGGGCGTGCGGCGCGCGCGCGCAGTCCCCGGAGTCGGCGGTTGGGGACTGGTCGACGCTGTCCGTCGGGGGCAGTTTCAATGCGTCACGCATCCAGTACGGCCAGCACTGGCTGTTGGGCGGAACGGCGTTCGTGGATGCGAACTTCACCTGGCGTTACGGCATGGAAGGCGAGACGAACTGGGAAGTGCTGCGACAGTTCGAGCAGACACATGCGACGACGTATCTGGTTGGGCCGCGTTTTCAGTTAGCCGGCATGGGCCAGAATGCGCAGTGGCGGCCCTATGCAAAGTTCCTGGCCGGCGACGGCTTTTTCAATTTTCCCTACCACTACGCGACCGGGAACTACTTTGTGATCGCGCCCGGCGCCGGGATGGATTATCGAGTGAACTCGCGCATCCGGCTGCGCCTGGTGGATGTGGAGTATCAGGACTGGCCTGGGTTCACGTATGGGTCGATGACAAACCTCAACGTGAGCGCAGGCGTGAAGTATCGGATTCGGTAAGACTCCGCGCAGCCAAACCAGGCTGCCGGGGGTGCCGATATGAAGGGCTCCAGCTGTACTTCTTCAAGTGTGAGGTTCCATGCCAGGGTTCTTCCGACGTGCGCTGTTGTTTGCTGTACTTCCTGGTGAGGTTGTTTGCATCCTGGGGGCGGCCGCCGCTGTCAGTGCCCAAAATTTGCCCACTCCTGCTCAGGTCAATCGAAGCGCGGCAGTCATGTCCACCGCCGTGGGGCCATCCATGGCGGGGACCAGCCACGTGGAGACCTTTGCCGCGTTCCTGCGGGAGATCGGCGCCAGTGAGCTGACGGCGCGCGAGGAGGCGATCACTGGCCGGAAGCAGCCGCAGGTGGACTGGACAATGGCGAATCGGACCACGATCGGCCTGACCGATGACGAGTGGCAGACGGCCCACGCGATTCTGATCGAGGGCAGCCAGCGGGTGGCCGAGTGGAGTGACGAGATGCAGGACGCGCTCGGCTGGCGGGAGGGCCGGTTCCAGGCCGATCCCGCGCAACGGACGGCCAGGAAAGCGAAGTTCGACCAACTCAGCGCTCGTGGCGATTCGATCGTCGATGAAACGATGCTCCGGCTCCGCCAGCAGTTGGGCAATGACGCCTTCAGCCGGCTGGATGCGTTTGTGAGCCAGCGCGAAGACGGCAGGAGAAGCGTCGATCAGGGGCCGATCCGTAAAGGTCCAATCGAGACGGCGCAGGCTGCCGGGGTTCCAGCCCGGCAATAGCCCTTCCGGCTCTCGCTACTTTTCTGGATCCTTCAAATCGCCCTGCGAAGGCGGAGCTTCGGGCTGTGATTCCGGTGGGGACAGCGGCGAGGAATCTGCCGCCGACGCCTCTGCCACCGCAGGCGGTTCGGCGGAAGCCGTGCGCTCGGTCCATGATGGGTTCACAGAGTTCTGCGCTGCCGGTTGCCCGGGTTGAATCTGCACAAGAGAGGGCTGCTGGGGTTCAATCGAGCCCATCGCGGCTTCGTGCTGGGCTCGCGCGGCTGCATCGATGTCCACTGGCATGCCGCCGGGGACGATCTCCGGATAGCCGTACTTGTGTTTCAGATCCCTGGTGAAGCGAAAGACGAAGAACATCAGCAGAAACGAGACGAGGACAGCGAAGGCAGAACCTTCGGGCCCCTGTCCGCCGCCGCTGATCCATGCGGGGCCCCGCGCATTGGATATCAGCACGGGCGAGTAGCTCATCGAGCCGGAAACCGGCAGCCCGAACAGCACACTCATCGAGGCGATCCATGCAAAGTGAAAGCCCCAGGAAACCCAAACAGCACGCGTGCGCAGGACTGCGATGGCGAGAACGAGTCCCAGGAAAAAGGACACAAGGACGGAGGCGGTCGTGGCAGGTGCGGCGTGCGTGCGCCAGATGGCATAGACGACGGCCAAAAAGAAGGCGCCGAGGACCGGACCCATCGCTTCAACGAGACGAAGGAACGGATAACCGCGGAAAGCGATTTCGATGGCGAGCGTACCCGCGGCGAGCGCGATAAGGTCGAGAACCAGCACGAAGTACTGATGCGCGTTGGTGAACGCGGTGACGACAAGGCCGCCGACGAGCGCAACGGGCAGAACGCAGGCGAGCACGCCGGCCCATCCGAGAGCGGCGCCGAGTGCGAGTTCCCGGCCGCATCCCGGGCGAGGAGCGAGCGCGGTGGCTTTGGCGGCGATCGTGCGGCGCTGTCCGATGCGGCTCATCACCCAGTAGCCGACGATAAGGAGAAAGAGGAGAAAGATGCGGTAGAGCGGCTCCT
>PMAM01000075.1 GCA_003152595.1 Acidobacterium sp. | reverse complement strand
GCGGGCGTCGGCTTCGTCACGCGCGGACCCTCGTACACCGATCACAGCGGCGCCGGTCATGCCGAGGCGCACCCTGCAGTGCCCGTCGAAGCCCCTGAAGAGGTGCGCCAGTGACCGACTCTCATACCATCCTGGCCACCACCGCGATGATCGCCGCCGTCGTGGTCACCGCAACCGCAGGCGACATCCTCACCGCCTCGGCCATGCGCCAGGTCGGCGACCTCGACGTGATCCGCGCCCGCAGCGGCATCGTCGGCGCCGCGCTGGCCGTCGTCACCAACAGCCGCTTCGGACTTGGCGTCTTCTGCCTCGCCCTGAGTTTCTTCTCCCTGCTCTTCGCCTTCAGCCACCGCGACCTCAGCCTCATCGGGCCAGCCGCCACTTCCCTCACCTTCGTGACCAACGCCCTCGCCGCGAAGTGGTTCCTGCATGAACACGTCGACCACCGCCGCTGGACCGCGGCCATTTTCGTCTGCATCGGCGTCGCACTGCTGGCGTTCTGAGATTTGGCGATTCAGGGGGTCGACCCCTGGCCTCTGCTGTGCAATCAACAATATCCGGAGGGGTCAACTCCCTGGATGTTATCGATGTAGTTAACAGTGTTCCTCGCGCGCTTCGTTCTCCGTTTGAGCCCACAAATGCAAAAGCCCTGTGCGCCGAAGGTCGTCCGGTGGACAGAGCTTTCCTTGTTCTCAGAGTAGGGCGGGTTGAGATTGGGGGCAAGAACAATCATGAGGGCGGACGGTACGACGGTGATGGGCGGCGAGAGAAAGAAGGTTCGGTGGCGATACTTCCGTCTTGTCGACCACACATCTGGAATCCGGAAGATGGAAAGGATTTAGGAGTTGCGGAACACCTTGCAACTCTGCTCCGTTCTTCCTCAATCGCTGGATTTTCAGTTAATTAAACCCTAAGGTAATGGCACATTTGTGTCATGCGTTGTGTGCAATATTGAACAGTAACGAAAATTGGCGCGATGCCACACTGTGGGTCTTGGACGGGGTTATATGCCTCCCCACAGGTACACCATGTCTCACATCAAACCCAGTCTTCTCGTAGTGGACGACGAATCCCTGGTTCGCACATGTCTGTCCGAAATCCTCTCCGGAGCCGGCTATGCCGTACAGATCGCCTCTGACGGCTTCTCCGCTTTGGCCGCAATCCGCGAGGATATGCCTGACCTCATCCTCTCCGACCTCAACATGCCCGGCATGTCCGGCTTTGAATTCCTCTCCATCGTCCGGCGCCGCTTTCCCTCCATTCGCGTCATCGCCATGAGCAGCGCATTTTCAGGCGTTGATCTCCCCAAGGGAGTTGCCGCCGACGCTTTCTATCAAAAAGGAACCCATCCCACTTTCATGCTCCGCGTCGTCGAAGACATGATCCGCCCAGGCCAATCGCTGGTCACTCGCCGCCTTCGTCACCTGGCGCCCATCTGGGTTCCAACCAACGGGCACAATGCCTCCGGAGAGACGTACGTCACGATCACCTGTCCTGAGTGCCTCAGGGCCTTCCCCCAGGTCTTCGACCAGAGCGCCGCTACACCCCTCGAAACCAGATGCGCCTGGTGCCGCGTCCCGATTCAATGCGCGATCGTCCACTCCGCGGTAGCCGCCTGAGATCTACTCACGAGTACTCGCAACTTGTGCGTGGTTCGTCACTCGGCGGCAACTCGGACAGTCAGGGAGATTTTTCAGCCCAGTGTTTCTGGATAAATCACCGGCAACGAGGAAGTTTCCCGGAAGTACCTCCTTCCTACCCGTCATGTTCTGACTTTCTCGGCACCGCCGCGCCGCCCCATATTAAAGTGATCCTTGATCCCCTCTGGGTCCAACCCGCGCTGCGCGAGGACGCGCTGAATGTCCTCGCCGTCAGCACCCAACAGCTCCGCGGCAACTCCGCTGGCTCCGGCCGTCGCGCCCGAAGTGCAGCCTGCTCCCTGGGTTCCCTCGGCCAATCGGTGGATGATCGCCGTCTCCGTCATGACGGCGACGTTCATGGTGGTGCTCGACTCCTCGGTCGCCAACGTTGCCCTGCCCCACATCGCCGGCAGTCTCTCCGCCTCGACCGACGAATCCACGTGGGTCCTGACCAGCTACCTCGTCTCGAATGCCATCATGCTGCCGGCCACCAGCTGGATCACAGGGCGGATCGGCCGTAAACGCCTGCTCGTTCTCTCGATCATTCTCTTCACGGCTGCTTCCCTGCTCTGCGGGCTCGCCATCAACATGCCGATGCTGATCCTGGCGCGCATCCTGCAGGGCGTGGGCGGCGGAGGTATGCAGCCGCTGGCCCAGGCCATCCTGCTGGAAAGCTTCCCGCCGCGCGAACACGGCACCGCGATGGCCGTTTACGGAATCGGCATCGTCGTCGCGCCGGTTATCGGGCCGACGCTGGGCGGCTGGATCACCGACAGCTATTCGTGGCGCTGGATCTTCTACATCAATCTGCCGGTCGGCGTGCTCGCGCTGTTCCTCGCCGGAATGTTCATCGAAGACCCGCCCTACATCCTGCGTAAATTCCAGGGCGCGATCGACTATCTCGGCTTTGGGTTCATGGCGGTGTGGCTCGGGTCGCTGCAATTGGTGCTCGACAAGGGCCAGGAGTCGGACTGGTTCGGCGCGGTGTGGATTCGCTGGATGGCGTTTCTCTCGATCGCGGCCTTCTTCAGCTTTTTGGTGCGCGAGCTGCGATCCCGCGATCCCATCGTCCAGCTGCAGGTGCTGCGCAACCGCAACTTCGCCACCGGCACGCTCATCACCGCCATCTACGGATTCATCCTGTACGGCGTGACGGCGCTGCTGCCGCTGTTTCTGCAGACCCTGATCGGCTATCCGGCGCTCGACAGCGGCCTGGCGGTGAGCCCGCGCGGCATTGGGTCGATGCTCTCGATGCTGGTTGCGGGCTGGCTTTCGGAGCACCTGGACGGACGCACGCTGCTCGGCATCGGGCTCGCGATCTTCGGCGTCTCCACACTTTGGCTCAGCCGGCTCAATCTTGGCATTGCGATGACGTCGATCATCTGGCCGAACATCATTAATGGCTTTGCCGGCGGCTTCGTCTTTGTGCCGCTGACCACTATGGCGATGGGCCGCCTCCGCAGGGAGGAGATTGGCAATGCTTCAGGGATTTACAACCTGATGCGGAACATTGGCGGGTCGGTGGGCATCGCGACGGTGACGACGCTGCTGGTGCGCCGTTCGCAGATCCACCAGAGCTACCTGGTTGCGCACCTCACCGCCGATGCGCAGGCCGTGGGCACGACTGTAGCGGGTTTCGCGGCGCACCTGTCGACTTTTGGTTTCGATCCCACGACGGCGCACCGCGCGGCGCTGGGCGCGCTGTATCAGATGGTGGGGCAGCAGGCTTCTCTGATGGCGTACATGGACAATTTTGCGGTGCTGGGGTATCTGGCGCTGTTCTCGGTGCCGTTGGTCCTGTTGTTCCAGCGAGTGGGCAGGCACTGACAGAGAGAGTTTAGAGTTTAGGGATTCGAGTTTAGTTCACAGGAACCCGCGCGGACCTGCCCGCCGACCGCCGTTCAAAACAAAACGCGGAGACTCCGAACGGAATACCCGCGTCCCTAAACTCTAATTTCCAAACTCTGAACTCTGCCCTACTGGATCATGCCGCCCATCTTGTCCAGCTCTTCGCGCACGTATTTCAGGCCCTGCACGCAGCGCTCGAACTCGTTGGAGAGGCGGCCGAACAGCGGCGCTTCGTCGCGGTACTCGAACAGGTCGAACTGCGAGACGATGTAGTAGCTCTCCTTGCCGGTCTTGACCATCTCGACGAAGCTGGAGTCGCCGGTATGCCGCCACAGCTGGGTCGATTCCGGATACATGCCGGTGGCGAACAGGGCGTAGTCGCCGATGTGCCGGCGCACCTTGCGCTCCACATCGAACGACGGCGCGTCCCCGAACACCGGGTCCGAGGCCGCGATCATCGCGTGCAGATCCTTCAACGCGTGCCCCTCGGCGTCCCGCAGGTAGATGTTCTCCGCCGCGGTGAACTCGGTCAGCAGGTCTCCGACATAGGAGGTCATCTCCGGATCGTCGATTCCGGTATGACGGTGATAGCAACCCGCAACCACTTCATGGAACAGCTGGCGCAATGGATGGCGTTCGGAAATCATACGTCCCTCCGCACTTCTTCATCCAGCGCCGGTTTGGAGAAAGGGCTTGCCCTGCTCCTCCTGCTCCCACCCGGCTGAAGAAGCTCGTTGTGGTCTATGAATCGGCATTTTGAGGCATTTGTTGCGCCAAACAAACTACAAAGGTGGTAGCTGGGCGAACTTTCTGGCAGTCGGCATGCCCAATTGCGAACTGTGCTGAGATTCCTTTGGTTTCATCGCGAGGTTACCTCTCGCGTTGGAGGAGGCGGCGAGGCGCAACCCAGCCGCCAAAAAGAACCACAGGACATCCACAGGAAACGCACCGCCACGCCACAAACACGCTGCGCCCTTTGCCGCAGGTGTTGGGCCGGCTGTGCGCCCCGGCGCGCGTCATCGCGAACGCGAGCGATCTAATCCTGGCGAAGCGCCTGGAGCGGGTCGATGGAGGTGGCGCGGCGCGCGGGGATGTAGCAGGCGAGCAGCGCGAGTCCAGCGAGAAGCACCGGCGCGCCGATGAGCAGACGCGGATCGCCGACGCCGAGGGAGAACGCGTCGGAGAAGACCGTGGTGATGGCGGTGAGCGCTTTGGCGAGGGCGACTGCGCCGAGGAATCCGACGACGGTTCCAACGGCGACCAGCGTGATGCCTTCGCGCAGGACAAGCGAGAGGACCTGGGTCTTGCGCGCGCCCAGAGCCATGCGAATGCCGATTTCCTTGCGGCGCTGTGCGACAGCATAGCCGGTGACGCCCGCCAGTCCAATGGCGGAGAGAATGAGGCCAAAGAGTCCGATGCCGCCGAAGGTGCGCAGCGCGGAGCGAATCGACGCGCGGATGAGCTCCAGATATTCGCTGAGGGTTTGCACGTTGAAGAGAGTGATATTCGGATCGATGGAGGCGACGGCGCTGCGCACGCCACCGATCGCATCCTCAGCGGAGTGGCCGCGCGCGACGATGACGATGCCGCCGCTGGGAGGCTGCGCGAAGTCATGGCGGGTAAGCGGAACATAAGCGATGGCCTGGGTCATACCGCTGGCGTCCCTGATGTCGGGGACGACGCCGACAATTTCCCATGTCCGGCGGTCGCCGTGGACGTGCCTGCCGATGGCATTGCCGCTGCCGAACAGTGCGCGCGCCGCTTTTTGGCTCAGCATCAGCGGCATGGTGGGGAGTACGGCACCGGCAGCCGGAGCCGGGTCGCCGTCGAGGCGCTGATCGCGCTCATCGAATTCACGCCCTGCGAGGATCGGTTCGTTGAGGACGGAGAAGAAGCCGGCGCCGACGGTGTGTTTGAGGGTGCCTTTCTGCACGGGAGTGGCGGCGTGCGCATCGTCAACGGTGAGCTGGAAGTCGTCATCGTCACCGGGCAGATAGGGCGGCTGCACGGCGAGCGCGAAGGTGGTGATCGAAGGCGTGCCGCGGAGGCGGTCGGGCAGGCGTTCGAAAAAGGCCTGCGACTGCGCGGGAGTATAGCCGTCGCGCACTGGATCGACGAAGAGGAAGGCCATGGTCTTCGGGTTGAAGTACGTCTGGACGCTGTTGCTCTTCATCAGGCCGAGGACGACGAATCCTGTGACGAGGAGAAGCAGGAGCGAGCCGGCCACCTGCGCGCCGATGGCGAGATTGCGGAGCCCGAAACGCTTGTGGCCGGAGAGCTGGAGCGCTGCGCCTTCCTTGAGGGCGGGAGCGACGTCGGTCTTCGTGGCATGGAGCGCGGGGAGGATGCTGAATCCGATACCGCTGACAACGGCGAGCGCGAAAGCGAAGAGGGCGGTGTGCCAGTCGATGGAGCGATCCGGGTTGAGGGGTGAGCCCGCGGGCAGGCGCGTGTGGTCGGTGATGGATTCCAGAGCCCAGGCGAGGGCGAATCCGGCAGCGCCGCCGAGAAGGGAGAGCAGAAGGCCTTCAGTGACCATCTGGCGGATGAGGCGGAAGCGGCTGGCGCCGACACCGAGGCGGATCGCGAGTTCTCTGCGGCGGCCGGCGCCGCGCGCCAGCGCCATCGTGGCGAGATTGAGGCAGGCAATGGCGACAACGACGGCCATCATGGCGGCGTAGAAGCCGAGAATTTTGGGGCGGACGTCGCGGGGAATCTGCACGCGGGTTCCTGCGCCGAGCAGAACGACACGCTTCGCTTTATCGGCCTGGGATGGTGCGAAGGGATCGTCTTTATCCAGACGGCGCGTGATTCCGTCGAGCGCGGACTCGGCGGCGTCGATGGAAACGCCGGGCGCGAGGCGCATCAGGAACTGGAAATCTTTGGCGGTGGGGTTGTGGAGGACGTCGCCGGCGAGTTCGGGCGCGACCGTGGCGGGGACAGTCGTGGGGACGAAAATCTCAGCGGGACTGGGGTTCAGCGCGCCGTCGAATTTTCGCGGCGTGACGCCGACAATGGTGGCGGTCTGTCCGTTAAGGCGGATCGTCTGGCCGATAACGGCGGGGTCCGCATTGAAGCGGCTGTGCCAGTAGCGATCGCTGATGACGACAGCAGGAGTACCGCCGGTCCTGTCGATTCCGGCATTGAGAAGACGCCCGCGCTGCGGAGTCATGCCGAGGACGGTGAAGTAATCCGGCGAGACGAGCTGGCCGTAAGTGCGCTCGGGCTTTGCGGTCTCCCCAGAGAGCGCAACGTTGAACTGCACATCGTTCTCGACAGCGGCGACCCCGGTGAAGAGATCCTTTTGGTCGCGGTAGCGCTCGATCCAGGGGAAGGAGGCGGAGGCTTCCGCGGTGACGAGGCGGTTGGGGTCGGTGACGCCGGAGAGTGTGCGGGTGAGCAGGGTCCAGGCGGCGGTGTAAAGGTTGGTGGTGAGGCCAATGCCGAGGCCGATGGAGAGAATGCCGACGAAGGCGTAGCCAGGCGATTTCAGGAGCGTCCGGATGGCATAACGGAGATCGCCACGTACTTCGCTGAGGTATTCGGCGGGAAGGCGGAGGAGGAGATCGAGCAGGATGCGGAGCAGGCCGGCGAAGCCGTGGCGGCGGGCGAGGTAGTCGATCGCGTCTTCGCCGGTCTGGAGCATTTCGTCGCCGTAGGCGAGCTTGAACTCGTGCGGGAAGGCAAGGGCGAGACGGCGGTAGGCGGCATGCCAGAAGTTCATGGAGTCATCCTTTTTGCAGGGCCGACAGCGCGTTTAGCCTGAATGGCGTGGACCAGATCCTGGAGGCGCTCGCATTCGGCGTCGAGAACACGGCGGCCGAGCGGCGTGAGGCGGTAGTAGCGGCGGCGCGCGTCGTCGAACTCCGGCGCGGGACGGGAGCGGGATTCTGCGATGAGGTCAGCTTCGATGAGGCGCTTGAGCGAGCCGTAGAGGGTGGCGGGCCACAGGCGGACCTTGCCGGTGGTGCGCTCGAGAACTTCCTGCATGATGCCGTAGCCGTGCTGCTCTTCGCCGGCGAGGGAGAGCAGGATATGGAACCACTGCGCCTTGAGCGGGAGGAAAGACTGGACCTGGGCCTGTTCGGTCATGGCCAATATCTATATCGCTTAATATAGATATCAGTCAAGACAGCATTTCCAGGGCTGAATCGCCGGAGTCTTCCTCGGTCACGGATGCAGATCGGTTTTCGACAGCATCATCACAAACTGCCGCCACGTCCGCTGATCGACGGCCTCGGCGATCAACTTGCCGTCCCGATCGAAGACGAACGTCCTTGGAATGCCCTCAATGTGAAATTCCTGGGACACCTTTCCGCCTTCATCGATGAGGATCGGCGGGTGATACTTCCACGAGGAGGTGAACTGGGCGACTTTGAACGATTGCTCATCGGTGATGGAAAGGACGACCAGTCCCTGGGGCTCAAAACGCGTATAGAGGGCGTCGAGATAGGGCATCTCCACCCTGCACGGCGGGCACCATGTCGCCCAGAAGTTCACCACGACGATCTTGCCGCGCAGCTCGGACAAGGTCCACTTCTTTCCCTTCAGGTCCTTGAGCGTAAAGTCCGCCTTCGCGATTTGCGCTTCATTGTCGGCCAGGGCTTGCTGGGCCTTTGCGTACAGCGGATCGTTTAGTTCCTCTTTCGCGCCCTCATAGCGCACGAGGTTGGCGAGATCCATATACGGCATCGGCGTCTCGCCCTTTTTCGAGGGCACCGGGGTTTCGCTGAGCGACTGACGCAATGTGTCCGCTACGGCCTGAATAGTGTCCTGCCCCTGGTCTCCTTCGGTGACCAGGTGGGCCAGTCCATCGGCCAGCTTTAGCTTCTGCATTCCCGCCGGCAGCGCGCGAATCTCCGCCGCGAGCTCAACTGTCGCTGCGGGCCTCTGCGCCTCAGAAAGAGAACGCAGGTTGCGCATGCCGTCTTCAATTTTGGAAATGTTGTCAGCCTGAAGGAGAAGAGGCGTGGTGAAAACAACTGCAGCACACAGCAGCAACCGCTGAGTCATCGACATGATGGGCCTTTGCAACTGGAAGATGGCCACCATCATATCCTGGCTTCCTGGCGTTCATCGGCGCGGTCCGATGGCCGCGCTTTAGCGATACCCCTTCGTGCGGAAGCGCGAGACGGCGATGTAAAACGTGTTCGCGTCGGTGCCGGGGTTGTGCTGGCTGATGTTCGCGTTGGAGAGGTGCTGGTAGCGGTAGCCGATGGTCCAGTCCTGGCGCGCTTTGCGGAAGACGTGGATACCGGTTCCGAAATCGATGCTGTACATCCATTGCGACCCCTGCGGCGACAGCACCCGGTCAGCGAAATACAGCGCGCCTCCGTTGGTGCTGAAGAAGGGCTGAACACGCTTCGCGGGGAAGAAATCCGACTCGAAGCCCACGGGGCTCGCCCCGCTGCCGTAGATGCGTTCGCGAAGATCCTGGGCGGCTGGCTGTGCTGTGGTCGGTTTGGCGCCGGGCACCGGCTGGCTCAGCATGGCCAGGGCGGTTATTTCGGGGGCATAGCGCATGGTCCAGGAGCGGTGCGATGTGAAGAGATACGTATAGCGCACTTCGACGGGCATGTACTTGATGTCGCCCGCGTATCCCCAGATGTGTCCGCTGATGATGGATAGCCCCCACCACGCGCCAAATTCGTGGACGCCACCCGGCCGGGGATACACAGGCGCGTAGTGCGTTGTTGGGTTGCGCATGATCGCCGGCGACGCTTCTGGAGCGACGGACGAGACGGTTGAACTGGATTCGGCTGTCTCTTCGTNNTTTCGCCTTCACAACCCGATCGTCGCGATACCACGGCGGCCGCCAGCGGAAGACGTTCGCGGTGGCGTGCGCCGGTTCCAGGAAACTCAGCGCCAGCATACCGAAGGGATTGCGGCCCTGGCCTTCAGCGGGGGCGACGACGTGTTTATCCATCGCGTCCTCCGCCATGGTCCACAGCACGCCGCCGACGGGCGTCGTCACCAGCTCCACCCATCCGGTCTCGTTGCTGGAATGCTGTCCACTGCTATCCGGAATAAGGTGATCGCCGTTGTGGCCGATCGCCGCCTCGCCGGTGGGTCCCAGCTTCCACCAGAAACTGTAGGCCGTAGAAAATGTACCGGCGCGCAGCAGCCGCCGCCAGTAGGGCCACGTGTTTGACTGCGTGACCGTCATGCCCCTGGGGTCATTCTGGATCCAGAGATCGTTCGTGATCGCCCCCATCATGGGGTGCCCGACGTAATCATCGAGGAAGGGGTTGTAATCGGACCAGCGGTTCCATGCCCAGCCGGCGGCGGAATTGATGTAGCGGTCCCACCAGTCACCTTGCGTGGTCTCCACGCGATACCAGTAGCCGGTGTACAGATTGCCCGCGTCCTGGAACGCGTTGAACAGTGTGCCCTCAATCATGAGCTGATGCCAGTGCATCCGGCATTGCCGCGAGTGGCTCGTGTCCAGCGAGCAGTCCTCGGGAGGATTGCGGTCCTGCGGGGGAATGACCGCGATGACGCTGGTTGAATCGCCGCCGGTGGATGATGCTGGTGCGGGGGCACCGGGAAAGTTCGGCGTGGGCGCATCCGGCAGCGAAGCAGCGGGAGTGAGCGCATCGGGCGCGGGAGCCGCAGGGATTGGCCCAGTGGGGATCGGAGCATCCGGGAGTTCGGCGACGACCACCCGCACGTGCGTCGAGGCGACTGCCTGCGCCAGCGCCGGAGCGATCCCCAACGCCGCGAGGCCGCCCACGACAACCACATATCTGCACTTGTACAAGGATGAACGATTCAAAATCGGACCCACAGGGAGGAACGCCTTGAATCCCGATCATGTCAAGCGGATGACACGGGGTCAAGCCTGTCTTTCGGCCAATCGGGTATCGCACTGGATGCGCTCGTTACGATACAGGCAGCCCGATGAGGCTGCCTGCTGGGCTGCATCATTGCACGCTGTGCGCTGATAACTGAACGCTACCTTGCGCCGACGGGCTTCGGGGACTGCGCCTCCAGCTCACTCAGCCGCTTCGCCAGCAACTGCTCCAGCTGGACCAGCGCCTTGCTGAAGCCCTCGATGCCCTCGCTCAGCTTGTCGTGCGCCATACGATCGGCGGCGTGCATCTTCTCGAAGGTCGCCTCGTCGATGTTGAGCTTTTCGATCTGCATCGACTTCGCCTTTTCGGGATCGAGCTTGCGCTCCAGCGTGCCCTCGGTCTTATCCAGCTCTTCGAGCAGGTGTGGAGAGATTGTGAGCAGATCGCAGCCGGCCAGCTCGATGATCTCGCCGCTGTTGCGGAAGCTGGCGCCCATCACCTGGGTCTTGTAGCCGTACTTCTTGAAGTAGTTGTAGATCTTCGTTACTGACTGCACGCCCGGATCGTCAGCGCCCTGGTAGTCCTTGCCCGTGTCCTTCCTGTACCAGTCCAGAATGCGGCCGACAAAGGGCGAGACCAGCGTCACGCCTGCTTCGGCGCAGGCCACGGCCTGATGGATCCCGAAGAGCAGCGTGAGGTTGCAGTGGATGCCTTCCTTCTCCAGCTTCTCGGCGGCTTTGATTCCGGCCCACGTGGAGGCGATCTTGATGAGGATGCGCTGCCTGGAGACGCCGGCACTTTCATACTTTTTGATAATGGACCGCGCCTGCTCCATCGTCTTCTCCGTGTCGAACGACAACCGCGCGTCGACCTCGGTGGAAACGCGCCCGGGAATGATCTGGAGGATCTTTTTGCCGAACGCGACGGCCAGGTTCTCGAAGGCCAGCTTCGTCACCTTGTCGTCGGCGGCATCGTCGCCGAGCTGCTTCTTGGCATCCAGCAGCACATCGTCCACGATTTTGCTGTAGGCCGGCATCTGCGCCGCGGTGGTCAGCAGCGACGGGTTGGTCGTCGCATCCTGCGGCTTCGCCTTTTCGATCGCTTCGATGTCGCCGGTATCGGCCACCACAGTCGTCATCGTCCGGAGCTGCGCCAACAATGTCTTCGCCATCATTCCTCCTGCCTTCTCTTTGATTATCCGGCATTCCGCCCGTAAGGCGGAAATGGCGGACGGTCATGCTTTGAAGAAATTCTCGTGAAATACGCCCTTTACCGTTAGATGTCCCGGTCCGGATCCCGTCTCACTGGCTTTTCTGCTCGTTTTTTCGCTCTACTTGCCGTATCCGTCCACCGGATTACTGAGCACCCCAATCCCCTCCACACTCACTTCCACCCGGTCGCCGGGCTGCATCGGCGCTACCCCCGACGGCGTGCCGGTTGGGATGACATCGCCGGGCAGAAGTGTCATGGCTGCCGTGATGTGGCGCAGCAGCGTCGCGATATCGAAGATGAAGTCCGAGGTCACGCCGTGCTGCTTCAACTCGCCGTTCAGCCGTGTCTCCAGGGCAAGCCCGGTCCCAGGATCCACCTCATCCGTCACCAGCGGTCCCATCGGGCAAAACGTGTCGAAGCCCTTGGCGCGCCACCACTGTCCGTCGGGCTTCTGAAGATCGCGCGCGGTGACGTCGTTCACGATGGTGTAGCCGCGAATGTACGGCCGTACGTTTTCGTCCGGACCGATTTTAGTCGCGCGTTTGCCGATCACGACGGCCAGCTCGCCTTCGAAATCCACGCGCTGCGACTGCGGCGGAATGCGGATCGCCTCGCCCGGCGCGATCACCGACGAAGGCGCCTTGAGAAACACCAGCGGCTCCTTCGGGATCTCGTTGCCCAATTCCGCCGCATGCTCGCGATAATTGCGGCCGATGCACACGATCTTGCGCGGGACGACGGGCGCGAGGAGCTTTGCGTTGAGAAACGGCACCGCCTCAAAGGCGCCGGTGCCGAGATGGGTCCAGGGATCTTCTTCGAAGGGTGGCAGCAGTCGCTCAATCCATAGCGCGCCCGCGCGATCGACAACTTCGCCGTACTGTGGGCCGGATGGCGTTTGAAAACGGCAATATTTCACTGCGGCATCTCCTCCTCCACTTCCCCTGACTTCGCACTCTCGTTGCCATCCTGATCGACAGCGCTGACGGCATACGCGTACCCGTGTCCGGCAGTCACGGTTGGGTCGTTCCACGTAGGCGGCACCACCGTCCTGGGTGTGATCCGCTCCAGCGAACCGCCCGCCGTCATGTCTCTGCGATAGACGACATACCCGGCAATGTCCGCGTCGGGGCCGGGCGTCCACGACAGGTCCATCGCTTTGGCCTGCGCGTCGGCGACCGCCGTTAGTCCCGCGGGCACAGCCGGCGGAAACACATCCTTCGCGAAGAGGCTCACCGTCTGCGATGCCGAGCCGGCAATTTCCATCGCGTGCCCCTCAGCCTGCACCCGCACAACGCGCTCCACCCGGTACTTCCACTCATGGTCGAGCAGCGCGTCGCGATCCACGGCACCGCCCGGATCCGCATGGCTCAGATCCACCTCGAGCGTCTGCTCTTCCGGCGGAGGCACGCCTCTGGATTCATCCGGCTTCGCCGCGCCTGGAGTTTTCACCTCCGCCCCTCGGATTAGCGTCCGATGCATACGCATCGTCAGCCCCGGCTCCGCCGCCGCCGCCTGCCAGTGGAGCACCACGCCGTCGGCGCTCGCCTCCAGCTGCAGGCCCGTCGCCGCTGCCGGCGCTTCCCCGCTGGCCACCCACGCCGCATTCGAGGGCCCAGCGTTTTTGCCTGCGTGGTTCTCAAGTTCGATGTAGAACGCCACCGCCCGCGGCCTTCCCGCCGTCAGCTCCGGCGAAAGCTTCGCCGTGAAATCTGCGGGTTTGCCGGGCGCGAAGGTTCCGTCGCCAGCGGCACGACACGCCCTGGCATCGAAGGCTGCAGAAGTCTCCCAGCATACGTGTCCGCGCTGATCGCCTTTCAGCGGCACATGATCCGTGGTGTTCTTCGGCATCGTCCAGTGCAGGTGAACTTCGNNCACCCGGCGAGCAGCAGCAGCGATCCCGACGCCGCCGCAAGTCCCATCCGCCACCATTCCGCGCCGGCCGCCGTCCGCCGCCGTGGATTGCCGGGAGCCGTCTTCATCGCAACTTCAGCCTAAAGCATTTTCACAGCAACGCACGGAACGCGGCGTCGATCCACGCATCTTCGAACTGGAAGCCTGCCTCTTCGAGTCGCTTCGGGAGCACGCGCTGCGAGGCGAGCATCGTCTCCCGCGCCATTTCGCCAAACGCCAGCCGCAGAACCGCCGCGGGAACGGGCAGCGGCGCCGGGCGATGCACCCCACGCGACAGGGCCTGGGTGAATTCTGCATTGGTGACCGGCTGCGGCGCCGTCAGATTGAACGCGCCGGACAGCTCCTCGTGCTCCATCAGAAACCAGATCGCGCGCACCACATCGCGCTCGCTGATCCAGCTCATCCACTGTTGCCCGCTGCCGAGTTTGCCGCCCATTGCCAGCTGGAACACCGGCAGCATCTTGCCCAGCGCGCCGCCCTTTCGGCTGAGCACCACTCCGAATCGCAAATGGACGACGCGGATACCCAGATCGCGAGCCGGTTGCGCTGCCGCTTCCCAGGCTCGACAGGTCTCGGCAAGGAAGCCCGAGCCCGGCGTGCTTTCTTCGCTGAGCACCTCATCGCCGCGGTCGCCGTAGATGCCCACGGCCGAAGCGCACAGCAACACCGGCGGCGGGCGCCGCACCTTCCCCAGCACCCCGCACAACACCTCGGTGCTTCGCACCCGGCTCGAAAAAATTGTTTCGCGATACTGGCGGCTCCAGCGCCGTGCCACGGTCGCCCCGTTCAGGTGGACCACAGCGTCGAATCCCTCCAGCGCCGCCGGATGCACGCCCTGGTTCGTCCCGCCTGGATTCCAGTGGATCGCCCTGCCGCGCACCTCACGATGGCGCCGCACCAGCGTGGTTACTTCGATCCCCTTTTCGCGCGCAGCATTCCTGACGGCCGAGCCGATCAACCCCGACGCTCCACTCACAAGAATCCGGCTGATGGGCACCATGGCTCACTTTCCATTTGAAAAAGAGGCTCTAAACCTCATTAGACATTAAAGATATGAAAGGTGGGCGCTGTTAATTGCCGGTGTTTCGCTGGGTGCTCCACCTCAAGCAGGAAGATTTCCACAACCTCCGCACCTATTCACAACGTCAAAACTTCTTGTGATTCAGGAAACATGATGGTAGTTTCATTCATCGCACAGAACCTCGCATCAGCCGCAGGTAAACCCATGGCAAGCAAGAGCAAACCATCGGACCTGAATCCGGAAAATGCGCCCCCCGCCGCACTTTCGGCAGAAACGTTCATCGCAGAGAAGCGAATCGGCGAACGAATCCGCCGCCTGCGCCTCAAACGCTCCATGGGGCTGGTCGAAATGGGCCGCCACACGGGGCTTTCGGCGAGCTTTCTTTCGCAGCTCGAAACCGGCCGCGTGGTTCCGACGCTGCGCAACCTCGCCCGGGTAGCGATGGTCTTTGGCCGCGACCTGGCATATTTCTTCGAGCCGGAACCTCATCCGCTTTTCCGGCTCCACCGGCGGTCGGAACGTGTCCGCTTGCCGCAGTCAGGCGTAGACGATCCAACGTATTATTTCGAGAGCCTGGCCTACATGGTGCCCGACCGGCAGCTCGATCCGTATTTTGCCGAGTTCGTCCCCGTCCGTAAAGGCACCGAGATTCGCCCTCACGTCCATCCGGGCTACGAGTTTCTCTACCTTCTTCAGGGAGAACTTGAAATTCATCACGGGGACCGCACGCACGCGCTCGAAGCCGGGGACAGCGTCTACTTTGACGCAGCCACGCCCCACTCGTATCGGTGCGGAGGAGCGGCACCCGCCGTGGCTCTGATTGTGACGATGCATCAGATGACGCCGCAGGCCGCAGCCGGCGTGCGGCCCATCCCAACGCAGCGGGTTACAGCAGCCGCGTCCCAGCCAGTGGAGACGGAGCAGTAGCCTCGGCGATTTCCTGGCGCGGAGCCGTCCGCGGCACGGTGAAGTAGAAGGTGCTGCCCCTGCCGACGACGCTCTCGGCCCAGATGCGGCCGCCGTGCTGGCGCACAATGTTGCGGCAGATGGCGAGGCCGAGCCCCGTGCCGCCCATGTCGCGCGAGTCCGACGCGTCCACCTGCTGGAAGCGTTCGAAGATGATGTCCAGCTTCTCCGGCGGAATGCCCCGGCCTTTGTCTTCAACGGAGATGATTGCCTCGGTGGCGCTCTGGACGCGCGCCCGCAGAATGATCTCCGTGCCGGCCGGCGAAAACTTGATTGCGTTGCTGATGAGATTGCCCAGCGTCTGCAGGATGCGGTCCTCATCGACCCACAGGGCCAGCGATGGTGCATCGACGATGAAGCCGATGCCGGCCTTCTGCGCGCTGGGATGCTGCAGGTCGGTCGCACGGCGCAGCAGATCCTTCGCTTCGACCTCCTGAAAACGCATCGGGAGCCGTCCCGCGCCCATGCGCTCGAAGTCGAGGATATCGTTGACGAGGCGAACCAGCCGGTCGCAGTTGCCGATCGCCACATCCATCATTTGCGCGCGCTTCTCGGGCCGCTTCTCCAGCGCGCCGCCGGCGATCAGCCCCAGCGCCGCACGCAGCGCCGTCAGCGGCGTGCGCAGTTCGTGGCTCACCGTGGAGATGAACTCGTCCTTCATGCGGTCCAGCCGCCGCCGCTCGGTCACATCCTGGAAAGCCACCACGACGCCCGTCGTTCGTCCGTTCGACAACATCGGGCAGGCGACGTATTCCACGGGGACCGGATGCCCGTCCTTGTGGCGGAAGACTTCGTCGCGCGCGCGCATGGGCGCGCTGGAGCGCCGCGCTGCGTAGATGGGGCTGTCTTCGATCCGATACACCGAGCCGTCGGCGCGCGCATGGCCGAGCAACTGCATCAGATCCTCGTCTTCCATCTCGTCCTGGGTGTAGCCGAGCATGCGCGCGCCGACTTCGTTGACGAAGATGATCTTGCCCTGCATATCGACGCCGTAGATGCCATCCCCGACCGACTCGAGGATCGATTCCCGCTGGCGCATGACCGCGTGCAGCTTGTTCTCGGCATCGGTCTTTTCGGTCACGTCGATGCCGTGGCCCAGCACGAAAGGCATCACCTCCGGCAGGTCGAGCAGGCGGTTTCGCCATGCGATGATGCGGACCTCGCCATTGCGATGGCGGAGGCTGATGGTGCCCTGCTCTTCGCCGGAGAGGGCGATTCGGCGCAGATAATTTTCGAAAGCGGGCTTCTGATCCTCGGGCACAAAATCCGTCAGGCGCCGGCCCACCATCTCGTCCACCCGATAGCCCAGGTTCTCCGCCGCGCTGGCATTGATGGAGAGAATCCTTCCCTCCAGATCGTGGGTGAATACCATGCCCAGCGAGCTTTCCACCAGTTGCCGGTAGCGCGCCTCGCTGGCGTAGAGCGCCGCGATGGCCTCGCGCTGATCGGTCACGTCGACGCCCGTCATGATGATGAAGTTGATTTGGCCCGAGCCGTCGGTGAGGATCGTCGTGGTCCACGCGATCAGACGGCGCCGGCCTTCGCGCGTGAGCCAGTGCAGTTCGGTCGGCTCGCGGCGCAGCTCGCTCCGCGACTGCTCGAGCAGCTGGAAAGCTTTCGCCCGCTCTTCGTTGAGAAACAGCTCCTGGGGGAACGAGCGCCCCGCCAACTCGGCGAAGGTGTATCCGGAAATCTCCTCGCAGGCGCGATTGAAGCGCACGATGCGTCCCGCCGTGTCCACGACCAGCACCAGCGCGCTCATCGTGTCGAGCACGGCGGAGACGAAGTTGCGCTCCACCATCAGCGCGCGCTCGATCCTCTGGCGGGCCCGCAGCGAGTGATCCTGGCCGCGTGAATGAATCGAATAATCCAGCCGCATCATGATCTGGCGCGCGAGCACGCTCAGGATCGACGCATGTTGCTCGGTGAACTGATTCGGCTTGGGCGACAGCACGGCCAGGGTGCCGATACCCCCTTCCGGCCCCACCAGCGGCGCGGCAAGATACGAGCGGCAGTGGACTGTGCGGGTGAGCGGAATGCCCCGTACCGGGAAGCGCGGCTCCATCGCCGCGTCGGCGACCAGCAGCGGCTCCGGCTCGAGGATCGTGTACTGGTCCGCGGTCGCAAGGCGCGGAATCTCCGTCCCCTGGAAGCCGAACCGCGACTTGAACCACAGGCGATTTGCGTCGAGAAAGCCAAGATACGCGTAAGGCGCGCCGGTGACCTGCGCTGCCACGCGAACGATTTCGTCGAACGCCGGATCGGCGGGCGTGTCGAGAATTTCGTACTCGTGCAGCGACTTCAGCCGGTCAGCTTCACTCCACTGAGCGCTCGTGGCCAGATAGCTCATCCCTCTCCACAGACCCTCGCGAGTCCGAGGTCCCCAGGCACATGGATGCACGGCGTGACATGCTCACGCCAAAACACTGCGTGTGGGGGATCACGAGCATTGTTGCAAACTCGACACGGCTCGGCTCTTCCCCGTTCGGGTGATGCCAAGTCCTGTAGTATGTATCGCTTACGTCACTTTCCGGTAGTAACGGAATGCCCGGCCTGCCAAGGCACTACGGTAACATAAATCGCCTTTCCAGCCCCAAATCGGGTCATTTCAGGCGGCAGCAATCCTCCGGCGGGCCATCGTTGCTGGCATCCAGTTCTACCTTCCAGTTACCGTCGGGCTGCCTCTTCCAGACCGTCATGTAGCGGCCGGTCTTCTTCACCGGATTCCCCTGGGCGTCCTTCGAGTCGCCCTCGTAGTGGCCCCACGTAAAACCCATGTCGCCTTCGGGACTCATGCGCGCCCCCTCGGGCGTCCAGCGGAGCTGGTAAGTCTCCGGCGTCCAGGTGGCGTGTGCTGCGATGGCGTCGTGCCCGACGACCGGGGCGCCGCCGTTCTCCAGCGTCACCGCGTCGGGGGCAAACCACGTCCCGAACGCCTTCCCTCCACCCTTCGCGGTATCGACGGCGAACTTCGCCTCCAACTGGTAGAGGAACTGCACCTGGGGCGAGAGTCCGGGATCGGTGAGAGCGTTTCCGCTGGGATTCGCACCTGGCTGCGGTGACGGCGGCTGCAACAATTGTCCCTTCGCCATTCCGCTGGAAACCGCCACGCACATCACGACACTTGCTGTCCAAACCAGAAACCGCATGCAAAAAGTCTAGACCAGCGCACGCTTTGGGGTACCGCGCGGGCGCGACCTCACTGTCCGCTGACTGCAGAGGGCCTTTCTGTCTCCTGTACCCTGCTCTCTGCTCNNCTTGATATCCTTGCTCTCTCGCATGAAAACCGGCACGCCGAAGCCGAATGTGACGCTCCTCGCCATTGGCGCGATCGTTGTCTATACCGCCGCGGCGGTCCTGCAGCACAAGGCTCCCGCAACGCACCTGCTCTCGATTGCTCTGCGCGTCGCTGCACTTCTGCTGCTCGCCTCTGCCGCCGCGCGCCGGCGTTCCCTCACCGGATGGATCTTCGCGGCCATGCTGGCCGGCATCGAGTTGGGCGTCGATGCGCCGCATGCGGCCATTTCCATGCGCGTCTTCGGCGACATCTTCCTGCGGTTGATCCGCGTCATCGTTGCGCCGCTGATCTTTGGCACGCTCGTCACCGGCATCGCAGGCCACGCCGAAGCAAAAACCGTTGGCCGCCTCGGGCTGAAGTCGCTGCTCTACTTCGAGGTCCTTACCACCATCGCTCTGCTCATCGGTCTCGTCGCGATTGACATCTCGAAAGCCGGCGTTGGCCTCAACATGTCGGCGCACACTGCGGTTGCCGCGGGCTCGTTGCCGGCGCAGACCACCATCTCCTGGCAACAATTCCTGCTGCACGTCTTTCCGGAGAACATTGCCAGCGCCGTTGCCGACAACCAGATTCTGCAGGTCGCGGTCTTCGCCATCTTCTTCGGTCTCGCGCTGTGCAAAGTGCCCGAAGCGAAGCGAGCGCCCATGCTGCGCCTGTGCGAATCGCTCACCGAAGTGATGTTCGCCTTCACCAACTTCGTCATGCTCTACGCGCCGATCGGAGTCGCCGCAGCCCTGGCCTACACGGTCGCGCAATCCGGATTGGGCGTGATGCTCAACCTCGGCAAGCTCGCGCTCACTCTCTACATTTCGATCATCCTCTTCGCGCTGCTGGCGATGCTTCCCGTGGCAATCCTCGCGCGGCTGCCGCTGCGCGAATTTCTGAGGGCCGTCGCCGAGCCCGCGACCATCGCCTTCGCCACCAGCACCAGTGAGGCCGCGCTGCCGCGCGCCATCGAAGCGATGGAAGCTTACGGCGTGCCGCGCAAGATCGTCGCCTTCGTGATCCCGACCGGGTACACCTTCAACATGGCGGGCTCGGCACTGTATCTGTCCATCGCGGCGATCTTCACTGCTCAGGCGGCCGGCATCCACATGAGCTTCGGCCGGCAGCTGGCGATGCTCGGAGTGCTGATGCTCACGAGCAAGGGCGTTGCCGGCGTCGCGCGGTCGGTGCTGGTGGTGCTGATGGCAACGGCATCGATCTTCTCGCTGCCCACCGAGCCGATTCTGGTCATCCTCGGCGTGGACGCCATCATGGATATGGGGCGGACGGTGATCAACGTGGTCGGCAACTGCCTGGCGTCGGCCGTTGTAGCGCAGTGGGAGCGAGAATTCCGGACCGAGAAACCGGCTCCGGAAGCGGTGGCAGCTCTCGAAGGGGTGACGTGAGTGGATCCGATTCAGGGTGTTGACGGATTGGTTAATCCGACGCCCTGGCACCTTGGCCTCCGATCCCGTAATGCGAGACGTTTCGGGGTGGTACCCCCTCCCCCCTCTCCATAGGGGTGTGGCATCGCATTGATTCGGCAGGGCTAAAAACGTTGTCGAGGTTGACAGCTCCTGTTTTGTTATTGACGGCCCGAACAACGAGTGGCTCCGATTTGAGTCCGGATTGCGGTTGGAATCCCGCTGGTTGTGTGGCCACGATTCCTTGCTGCCGGACCGGAAATTCCAACAGCCGAGCAGCAAAAAGCCCTGCTCGCGAGAACAGGGCTTTCCTTGCTCTTAGATTGCGGCTTGAAGAGGTAAATTAGCAAGGCAAAACGGAGGGGCGAACGGTACGAAGGTCATGAGCATTTCCGCGGCGGCTTTGATGGGCCGGGCTGGAATGTTCCGTATTGCCGGTAAACCGCTCAGAAGCACATCGGTCGGCGAAAAGGTGCGAGAAGCCGACTTCAGGGTACAAATCCGGGTTCAATGAGCGACTCGGCGATCTTGCGCTCAATCAGAACTGGCGGTAGCGGCTTAAGAGTAGTGGGCGGTCGGCCAACTTCAACTGCACATAACGAGGACCGCGCCCTACTTTTCCTCCCGGGTCAGGTCGAGCAACTGCTTTTCGTTTTTCCACCACAGCAGTGTCAGAATTCCGTTCTTCGAGATGCGGCATGAGTGTTCATGGACTTCATACCATCGCGATTGCGGATGATCGATCCAGCCGTCGGCTTGAACCGCCCCCGCGGCATTGTCCAACGTTCGATTCCCGATGAGATCTGCTGCGTAGGTGGCCTTGGGAGGAAATTCATGGGCCCACAGCACATCCGGAACGTCTTCGCCGCGGATGAACCATTTCCGCTTTCCGCTCTCTAAAAAAATGAGTATTCCGGGAAACGAGCCGTATCGCAACAGTCGAATGGCGGTTGCGGTGACGCTGGTGCGAAAAAGAATTGCCAGGTCCTGAGCCGAATCGAGAGTCAGGGGTTTGTTTCGTGCCGCGGGTTGGAATAAAGTCTTCGGCAGGAGCAAGTCGGCGGCGTACTCATTGGCACCGCGTTCAGCATCCACATTCACCCAGCTCGCCAGCATCGCCTGGTCGGTGCAAGCGAAGCGGATCTTGGCTCGATCCCGCATCCAATGCCCGAATTCGTGAGCCGCAGAGAAGCGCCGCCTCCCCACGTTTGGCCCATCATCGACTGTGATGATGGCCTGGTCTCCATTGCCAAGGATTCGTGCGGCACATCCCTCGATGGGCTCATAGATAATTGTGGCTCCACGGCTCTGCGCGATCGCCTCGATGTCAATTTCGGACGGATCGGAGATTCGGAAGTCCGCGATGATCGCCGAAGGTGATTCATAGGGGCTCATCGGGATGCCTCGCGAAACTTTTTGAGCACGCCAAGGAGGTCCAGTTGGCGCAGCGTGCTCTCCACATCGCTATCGGGAACCGAGCGAAGCTCCCGAAACTGTGCAGTCAACTCACCCAGGTCTGCTGCGAATTGAGAGGCGAGCACCGCGTTCAGCAGTTCTCTCCTCGCCGTTGCCGTCGCGGGCATTTCGAAAGAATGGGACCGGAATTGGCCGCTCACTTGTTCGTGCTTCAACTTCGCAGCCTGTAATTTCCCCTGCGCGTAAGTCTTCGCTGCGGATCGCAAGATTTCCTTGGTCCTGGCGGGGGGATCCGCACCGTATTCTGCTTCGATCTCTTTATCGGTCATTTTGACGACCGACTCGGCGAGCGAATTCATGATCGAACGGTATTCTTCGGAATGTCTTCTCGATTTGGCCACGCTATGCCTTCACCTTATACCGGATGCGTTTGCAAGCCGCCTGGAAGGTTTTGTCGGTGAATCCGTACTCCCGCATGATCTCCGGACCCTTCATGCCCAGCTTCCACGCCTCGAGCACGACCCACGCCTCGCTGTCGTCGCTGAAAAGTTTCATGATCATTACAGCTTCCTCTTTGGCGATGAGCTCCCGATCGGGGAGCGGTGCCGGATCGGGCATCTGACTCAGCAGGCTGACCGTCTCTCCCTCTTCGGTCTCGACAACGGTTTCCGAATCGAGAATTTCCCGCTCCGCGTCTTCCAGCCAGTGCGACGCGATGCTTTCCATCGCGCGGACAAAAAACTGAACGAACGATACCTCATCCTTCGGCCAATGTCTTCCTGCCTTCGGATCCTCCGCACCTGTGTAAATTGCGGTGATCGCTTCCTGTTGAAGCTCCTCAAAGGATCTCGTGCGGGTCAGCTTGCCCAGCCCCCTCACGAAGTAACGCGCGGCCTTCTCGATGCGCCTTTCGTCTGCAACCGAAAGCGCCTCGATGGCCGCATCGATATCGGCGCGGGTCGCAAGGACCGGGGCACGCGGTTTGTTGGTCGTGGCCAAGAGTTCTGTCTTCCCATCCTATTGCCGGCCAACGTGGCGAAGCGGAGAAAATCCTCGCCTGTTTCTCCGCTTTAGGCTGGAGGCCGGCAATAGTCAGTGGGAGCATCGGTCAAGGTGCCGAGCGAAAGGGATTTCAATCCGCGGCCAAGTTCCGCAGAAGGGAGCAAAGACGATGGCATACGTAGGCCAACAGTTCAGTCCAGGAGATCGCGTGCCCGTGTCAGGCATCTATCGTTGCACCGGGTGCCAGGGCACGGCGAATTTCAGCACCGACGTCAGGGGCCATGTTTTTCCGCCCAGCCATTGCCGCGGACATCAGTGGCAATTGGCGCAGGCGACGCCACACGCACGCTAGATTCACGGGGCGAGCGTCGAAGCTCGCCCTGAACTCGCCGTCGCGAAATCAGATCCAGGAGGAATACAGATTCCATGCGAAACATCAACTCAGTCACGCGATCCCTGTTTAAGTTCTCGGCGCTGGTTGCGCTGGGAGTCACGATGACCCTGTCCGCCCGCGCGCAGGCGGCGGACGCAACCCGCGCTTCGGCCGAATTGAAGGGCTCCGGAGACCATTTCCGCGGTGGCGATGAGGTGGCCTTCAAGATGATGCTCAACCAGCCCCTTCCGGACGGGGCCAACTTCAGCGTGCGCCTGTCACCCTCCACTACGGATCAGGAGCTTCCGGTTGGTTCCGGTGACCCCATCAACAAGGACCGCACGGAGTTCTTGCTGAAGGCTAAGCTCCCGCAAAAGCTCGTCCCCGGAGAATGGCATATCAAGGTCGTGTGGCTTTTCCTTCCCGGCACATCGTGGACCAGCAGCACGCTGTCAACGAACCCCGATTTCAAGTTCTTCGTTGACGGGCCGAAGATCGACATCCCGACCCAGGCGACCGCAACACTTGTCGCCAATCACCAATAAATCGGCGATTGTGCAGCAATCTGTCTGCATTCGGAACTTTCAACTGTTGCCAACAGGGCAAATCACTCATCGAGATTGGTTTCCGGGCCAAGTCCAAGATAAGTATCGAAAAACGCCCATGGTTCCGTAATGTCTGGTTGGTCGGCAACTCGGAAGTTTCGAGACCCGGAATTTCGCCTCTAGCTGTGGAGTCTCAACAGGTTGTT
>PMAM01000168.1 GCA_003152595.1 Acidobacterium sp. | reverse complement strand
GTTGGGGCGAGGTGAATTGCGGCGGCAGTTGGATCTGAATCGGCGGGGCGGCTGGGCGGCGGGACGATGAGGATTCTCGAATCCGAAGGGGCCGCGGTTGGACCGGGGGTTGCAGGCATGGGCATGAGGTGTTCTGACAGGTGCCTGCAGGGTCCGAGGATTGTCCGATTCTGACAAAAAAGGGTAACGACTCTAATGGCCGAATCCGGATTGCCGAAGGAGCAAGTGTGAGCGCAAGAGAGTCGGGAACCGCGGCCGGCAAGCTCCGAACCGCAGTGCGTCCTGACCATCCACACACAGAAATCATCAAGGAGCATTCATGAAAGGGTTCAGGACGCATTGGGTTCTCGCGGGTCTGCTGTGCGCCGGGTCGATGGCAGCGAGCGGGCAGGAGTTCAGGGTCTTCGATCGGAACGTGCAGGTGCACGGATTCGGAACGCAGGGCTACGTAAAGACAGATCAGAACAACTGGCTGACCATGAACACGGCCAACGGAGGAAGCGGCGAGTTCACCGATTTTGGGGCGAACGCCACGGTTCCGCTGTTTGACAAATTCCGTGTGGGCGCGCAGATCTACGAACACAACGTGGGGCAGCTGGGAAAGTGGCATCCGCAACTGGACTGGGCCTCGGGCGACTACAAGTTCAAATCGTGGCTGGGCTTCCGCGTCGGCAAGGTGAAGACGGTCATGGGCCTGTACAACGACACCCAAGACATGGATTCGCTGCACACCTTCGCGCTGTTGCCGCAGGGCATCTATCCCATTGACATGCGCGACGCGACGCTGGCGCACCTGGGCGGGGACCTCTACGGGACGATCAAGCCGGTGAAAAAGCTCGGATCTTTCGAGTACACGATGTACGGGGGCGACCGGCGCGACAGCATTTACGGCGGGTATCCCTACAACCTGCAGATCCACGGGATCTCCACCCAGAAATACGGGGGCCCGGTAGTGGGAGGTGATCTGCGCTGGAATACTCCGCTGAAGGGGCTGACGGTGGGGTCCTCCTATGTCTACGAAATGATCACGGGCAGCGGATTGTTGAACCCTTCGATCGCACTAGGCGGACCGAACATCGAAACGCCGTACAAGGAGTGGTCCAATAACGACTTCATGAATCAGTATTACGGGACGTGGAGCTCCCGTTCCGGCAAGCTGCGGCTGGACAGCGAATACCGCCGTTACTGGAGGGATCAGGAGATCTTCAGCGGCGCTTTCCGGGTTACGACGGATGTTCGGCCCTGGTATGTGGCGGCGAGTTACCAGATCACCCCGCGGCTGGCGGTGGGCGGTTACTACTCTCGCTTCACCATTGGCGGAAGCATCGATGTGCCGGGGCAGTCCTTCGCGGCCAGCGTGAGCGATCCAAGCCGTCATCTGGATGACAAGGTCGCGGCGGCACGCTTCGATCTGACGAAATACTGGTACGCCAAGGTTGAGGGCCACTTCGTGAATGGCTATGGCGGGTTCTACTACCCCGACGGCTTCTATCCGACGGTGAACCCGAACGGCGTGCAGGCCACTACGAACGGTGTAGTCCTGCGCACCGGAATGTACTTCTGAGGAAGCAGGCATAGGAGACGACGATGAAAAAGACAAGTTTGTTCCTGATGGCTGCGGCTGTGCTGGCGATGGTTCCGCTGGCTGCGCGCGCGGCGGACATGAAGGTGATCGCGAATCCGAGTGTGTCGGCTGGTTCGGTTTCGGCCGACGATCTGAAGGACGTCTTTCTCGAAAACAAGGACTCACTCGGCGGCTCGCACGTCGATCCGGTCCTGGAGAAGGGCGGACCGGCGCATGAGGCGTTTCTAAAGGTAATGGGCAAGAGCGACGCGGCGCTGCAGACCTACTACCGGAGCCTGGTGTTTTCCGGTAAGGGCTCCATGCCGAAGGCTCTTGCCTCGGACGCCGAGGTGGCGGCCTGGGTGGCGAAGAACAAGGGCGCGATCGGCTACGTGAGCGGGGACGCCAGCGCTCCGGGCACCAAAACACTGGATGTGAAGTAAGACCGGTTGCGCGCCGGCGCTCCCTGTCGAGGGCCGGCGCGCGTTCCGCACAAGGATGGAGAAGGGCGACTCGACGGACATGAAAACAACAAAGGTAAAGACCAGAATTCGGATGGCCATCGGGGTGATCGGTGCCGGGTATCTCGCGCTCCTGCTGCTGGTGCAGTGGACGGGTATGCGCACGCAGAACTCGATGACGCTGGCCTCGGGATCGCTGTTTCCGGCTACGCTCTCCAGCCAGGAGGCGAGCGCGTCGTTTCAGAAGCTGACGAAGGGCTATTCCGACGCGGTGCTGACTCAGGATGCGGGTGCGTTGTCGAAGGCGGACGAATCGGCCCAGGCGGTCACGAACGCGCTCCAGTCGATCGAGCAGCAGGTTGCCTTTGACGCGGATCGGCACAAGCAGGTGGCCGACCTGTTGGCCAAGTTTACCGATCTGAACGGGCGTTCGCGAACCGTGTACGCGGCCATGGCCGCCGGAGGGACGAACGTTCCTGCGGATGTGATGAGTCAGGTCTCCGGGCTGGCCCAGGAGAACAAAGGGATGGACGCCTCGCTGGGGCAGCTGCGCACCGCATTGTCGGGCGACTTTAAAGCGCAGCTGGACAGCGTGACGACGTGGACCAACCGGCAGCGGGTCTTCGGGCTGGTGCTCTTTCTGGTGATGGCCGGCTGCGCAGGGGTGCTGACGGTGATGGTGGAGCGGCGCGTCTCCGGGCCGCTGATGCTGGTGACGGCGAGCCTGAAGGATGTCGCGGAAGGGGAGGGCAACCTGACGCGGCGAATCCCGATCACGGCGCAGGACGAGATCGGGGAGCTGAGCCACTGGTTCAACACCTTCCTGGACAAGCTGCAGTCGCTGATCCGGCAGGTGCAGGAGAACGCCCACCAACTGGCGGAGTCGTGCGAGGGGATCTCCGCTTCGTCGATGGAGATGGCGCGGGGCGCCGAGGCGCAGCAGATGCAGACCGCGCAGGTGGCGACGGCGATGCAGGAGATGTCAGTCACGGTGCAGGAGGTTTCGCAGAACTCCAATTCTGCGGCGGAGCGGGCGCATGAAGGCGCCGGGAATGCGCGGGTGGGCGGCGAGGTGATGGCACGCACTATCGAGATGATGCGGCGGGTGACCGCGTCGGTGGACCAGGCCGCGAAGCAGGTGGAGGAACTGGGCAGCCGCTCGGATCAGATTGGGCGGATTGTGGGGGTGATCAAGGAGATTGCCGAGCAGACGAACCTGCTGGCGCTGAACGCAGCGATTGAAGCGGCACGGGCGGGCGAACACGGGCGCGGGTTTGCCGTGGTGGCGGGCGAGGTGCGGAATCTGGCGGAGCGGACGACGAAGGCGACCCAGGAGATCGCCTCGATGATCGGGTCGATCCAGCAGGAGACCCGGGGCGCAGTGGAAGCGATGGTGCGCGGCACCCAGGAAGTGCAGCAGGGAGTGACGGCGGCCGAGGAGTCAGGGGCGAAGCTGCGGGAGATTATTGGTGGGACCGAACAGGCGGCGCAAATGGTGGCGCAGATTGCCACGGCGGCGACCGAGCAGGCCAGCACGACCGATGAGGTGAACAGCAACATCAACGAGATTGCCAGGATCTCGAACGACTTTGCCGCCGGGGCGCAGAAGTCGGCGAAGGCGAGCGAATCGCTGAACCGGCTGGCATTGGAGCTGGATGCGCTGGTCTCGCGATTCAAAGTAGAGGAGGACGATGCCGGGCGTGGTGCGCCGCAGCCGCGGCGCAGTCCGGCAGGCGCAGGCGAGGCTCGGATGGGGCGGCAGGCGAGAGCTATGGCCTGAGGTTTCGAAGCGAAAGGTGATGAAGGCCGGCGTGGGCGAGCCGGTTTTTTTTGCTGCGAGATGGCATTCGGGAGGACCCTAATCCGGCAGGGCCATGGTTTTGCCGGCAAGGTCGCAGGCGCGCCACAGGTACCAGCTGGCGACCGAGCGCCACGGGCGCCATTTTTCGGCGCGGCGGGCGATCTGGTCGGCGGTGGCGAGCATGGAGGCGTCGAAGGGTTTGGATTTGGGAAGGCGCAGGAAGGTGAGGGCGAATCCTTTGCGGATGCCATAGTCGGTAACGGGAAGCACGTCGGGGCGGCCGAGGCGGAAGATGAGCAGCATTTCGACGGTCCAGGTGCCGATGCCGCGGACCTCGGTGAGGCGGGCGACGATTTCGTCGTCGGGCATGCGGCGGATGGCGGCGAGGGTGGGCACGGTGCCGTCGAGGGTCTTCGCGGCGAGATCGCGGAGAGCTTTGGTTTTTGAAGCGGAGAGGCCGCAGGCGCGGAGCCTGTCGTCGGGCGCCTGAAGCAGGTGCTCGGGCGAGGGGTGGAGTTCACCGAAGGCGGTGAGCAGGCGTTTGAGGATGGCGGCGGCGGCTTTACCGTGGAGCTGCTGATAAATGATGGACTCGATCAGCGCCTCGAAGGGGGAGTGCTGGCTCTTGAGCTTGAGCGTGAAGGGGCCGGCGCGGCGCATGAGATCGCCGAGTTTGGGATCCACGGCGGCGAGGGTGTTGCAGGCCAGTGCGGCATCGTAGCGAACAGCGCGGCGTCCATCGACCATGAAAGACAGGGTACAACCACCGCCGCGAGCAACAGAGGCGCGTTGGGGACTCCGGCACAGGGAGCAGGTTGCAGGGTACAGGTGCGCTGGGCGGGATCGCCGCGCTGGTGTCGATGGAGTTGGCCGGCTGGAGGCGCACCGGATATTGCTATTGCGACCGGGACGGTTACAGATTGTTTAACTCCTTGTTTAACTCCAAACCCGGCCAGGGAACCCGAGTGTGGGCTGAAACAGCGTCTGATTTGGCCGGAGAGAGCGTGCGGGGCGCGCCTATGGCGCGATTTGGCGCTGGTAGAGCGGGCAGGCGTTACGTTCTCTTAACAATTTTTTTCTCGTGTCGGCTGAGCGGCTTGCAGGAGCGGCTCCTGTGCCGCTATAGTTTCTTTTTACCCGCAAAGTGTGATGTAGATCACAATCGGCTGTGATCCAGGACACAAATCAGAACAACGTCAGCGCGCCGGGACTTGCCGGGAACCAAAGGATCGCGTGCTGGCAGCAACAAGACATTAGTAGAAACACCCGCTCCAACTGAGGACGCCGCGCCGCTCTTAATTCCGGCGACCTGATTCCGCAGCACTCAAGCCATCGACCCGCAGCGATTCATCGATTCACCGAAACGAGGAGACGCAGGACGCATTCATGGCGCAGATTTTTGACCGCAGCTCGAACGCGCTGGCTCGGATGAGCTTGATCTTGACGGGNNCGACGGTGGAGAAGTCGAGCTACGCGGGGATTCCTCCGACCAAGACCTGCATGAACTGCCACGCGCAGATCTGGACGGATGCCCAGTTGCTGGAGCCGGTGCGGCACAGCTGGGCGACGGGCGAGTCGATTACGTGGACGCGGGTACACGATCTGCCGGATTACGTCTTCTTCAATCACGAAATTCACGTGAACAAGGGCATCGGGTGCTCGTCGTGCCACGGTCGCGTGGACGAGATGCCCATCATGTATATGCAGAACTCGCTGCAGATGGAGTGGTGCCTGAACTGCCACCGGGATCCTGCGAAGAATCTGCGGCCGACCAGCGAGATCTACAACATGGCATGGCAGGGGGCTTCGGAGCTGCGGCCGGTGTGGTGCGCGGCGGAGGACGTGGCGGGGGGGACGCCGACTGCGGGCGGAGTGACCTGCACTGAAGAGAATCCCGAGCCGAACGGCGGGGTGCAGGTGGCTGCATTGAGCCGGCCGCCCACCGGACTGCACCTGCAAACGGCAACGGCGATCGGGAGCGAGGATACGACGCCGATGACGTTGCCGGCGGGAATGCACTACACGGAATTCACCAGCCAGGAAGCGCTGGGCAAGTTCCTGGTGCAGCACTACGACATTCGCAATCCGCGTGAGCTGACCAGTTGCGAGGTTTGTCACCGATGAACGAGAAACAGCGGATAGCGGACAGCGGACAGCGGTTAGCGTCGGGCACCGGGTACCGGGCACCGGGCACGGAGGATGTGCAGACGGAAATGCGTGCAGAGAATCTGGTGCAGATTGAGCCGAAGAAGATGACGCTTGCCGGAGTGCGGGAGAAGCTGGCGAATCAGAAGGGCAAGAAGTTCTGGCGGTCGGTGGATGAGTTGGCGGATTCGCCGGATTTTGCTGAGTTGGTGAACGAGGAATTTCCTTCGCAGGCGTCGGAGTGGATCGATCCGGTTTCGCGGCGCAGTTTTCTGAAGGTGATGGGCGCGTCGATGGCGCTGGCTGGCCTGGCGGGTTGCACCAAGCAGCCGGATGAGCCGATTTATCCCTACGTCACAGCGCCGCCGGATCTGACGCTGGGCAAGCCGGATTATTTTGCCTCGGCGTTTCCGTTTACGACAGGCGCAGTGCCGGTGCTGATCAAGAGCTCGGCGTACCGGCCGATTAAGGTCGATGGGAATCCTGAGCATCCTTATAT
>PMAM01000355.1 GCA_003152595.1 Acidobacterium sp. | reverse complement strand
CCTGTTGAGACTCCACACCTAGGCCTCGCTTCAACCCCGCAAAACCCACCGTGGAATCCGCCAGGTTCACCCCACAGCAAGTAGCGGAAGCCTCTGCGAGCCGAACTTCAAGCAAATTAGCTGCGCTTCCCAGCCCAAAGTACCGCTCCCACGCCTCTCCCGGCCCGTTTTGAAACTGCGCCTTCCCATCGATGCCTTCAGCTCCGCCGTCCATCAGGAGAGTGCGTCAGGCCCGACCCTGGAGGGAAACCCTTGCCGGCTCCGCCAGCGCTCATCGGAATGCAGCCGCCCCCGACGAGCCACGCCCCGCCGGTTCCATTTACAATCAACCCGACACACGAGGCGCCAGACTCTAAACTCTAAACTCCAAACACTGATCCATCCTCCGGAGCAACATGAGACCCGCTTCCCCAATCCTCGTCGCCGCACTCTTCGCTCTCTCCACTTTCGCCCTTGCCGGTTGCGAAACCACCCGCGGCAATAAACTTCACGCCTCCTTCGAATCCGTTTCCGACGTCACGACCACACCGCATCCCAACCCGAAATATGCGTCGATCGCAACCGGAATCCCGCCCGTCCCCGGCTCCCCAACCGCAGCCGGACCCGACGGCACCCAGCCGTACCAGGACGGCGAGGCCCGCAAGGATCCCGGCGCCGAAAAGGGTATCCCGATGTACCCCCGCGAGCAGCCGAAGGACCGCTTCATCCGCCAGTAGTCGAATCGCGCGCTAGTGAGGACCGGCCGCAGAGACCGACGTCAGATGAAACTCCGCTGACCCCGGCACGGGTGCGAGCGGCGTCTGCGGACCCTCCCAGTACAGTGCCGGACCGCCGGCAGCAGGCGTCGGCTCATTCTCAATTCCCGGCTCCATCTGAATCCGGATCCGGTGCAATCCCGCCCTCAGCCCGGCGCTGATCCGGACCGGCTGCACCGCGTCCCCCAATGACCCGCACACCTGAATCCGCAACTCCGGACTCCTCACGGAAGGCAGATCGTCCAGCGTCATCGTCGCTTTGCGACTCGTGAGCAAAGTGATGGTGTACCCCCCGTCGACTGGGATCGCCAGCCATCCATTCCACTCGGCAAACGGCGGCCCTGGGACGGGCCATCGGTGATCCACCCCTGCGACGCCCGGTAACGCCGCCACCACCCGATTCGCCACCACCACGCCCCGCGCCACCCAAACCTCATCCCCAGCATGCGTCGCACGCAGCAGCACCCGGAACCTCCCCGACCCATCCAGCAGCGTCCCCTCCGCATCCGGAAACGCATGCTCGACCAGCGGGCCATCCGCGCGCCCGCCGTCGCCAAACAGCCACTCATAATGCCAGCCCTCTGCCGGCGCGGTGACGCGAAACGTCACCTTCTCCCCCGGCCGCACCAGCCCCGGCGCATAGGTCCAAACCACACCGTTTCCAGCCACGTCCTTCAACCCGGGCCCATACTCCACCGGCGCCGCCCCACCGCTGACCTCCAGGGGAACATCCGCGTCCCGCGCCGCGACCTTGCCGGCTAAGCGCACACCGTCCAACACCACGCCGCTCACCGGCCCCGACACCACCGACGGCACCATCCCCCCGCCATCCATCGCCGCAATATTCCGGAACACCACCCCCTGCACGCCCGGCGGATTCACCATCCGCAGCTGCGCCAGCGAGTAAAAATCCTCGAGCCGAATATCCTCGAACCGGTAATCCTTGTGCGACTCGCGGCCCTCACTGTCCGACCACATCTCCACAAACCCAAACGGCACCACGCACCCGCCAAAGCCCGAGTGAATCACGTCCAGATTCCTGAGCGTCACATGCGCGCTGCGAAACGTCTTCTTCGGCCAGCCCACGCGCAGCGTGTTCGAGATGCTCGTCGACACCACGGAATCCTCAATCGTGATATTCGNNCCCTGGATCGCAAAGTCATCGTCCGACGCCCGAATGAAGCAGTTCCGCACCGTCGTGTCGCCGCTCCCGATCCAGTCCATTCCATCCTGATTGGCGTCGTGCGCCTCGCCCCCGATCACGTTCACGTTGTAAAACCCGATCCCGTGACTGTCCGTCATCTGTACCTGCCACGTCCGGCTCCGCGTCACGCACGTAATCCCATCGACCTCCACCCGCTGCGCGTGATCCATCGCCATGCAGTGCCAGGCCGGCACATGCAGCCACCCCGAGTCGTCCAGAGGATCCTGCGGCCCGTCGTAGATCACCATTCCCCGCCCAAACACGCGCACATCATGCACCTGCCAGAAATTCAGCGACCCAAACACCACCGCCCCCGGCGCAAGATAAATCCGGTCCCCCGACTTCGCCTCGATGTCCTCGTGATGCACGCCCGGCCCGTAATACCGCACGCCAGCCGTCGTTGCGGTCGCGCCCGATCTGTCCGGCGGGCTCCCCAGCAGGAACAGCATCTCCGCATCCGCAAAATGATCTCCTGGCCGCGATACCGACAACTTCACGGGCCCCGGAATCCGAAACGTGATCGTCGCCCCGCGCCGCACTGGCCGGATTCCATACCGCATCGGCTGGATCTCCACGCCGCGATCCCAGTAGTGCGCATCGACCGCGCGCACGCTCACTGTCGCCGGACCGTTAACATCAAAATTCAGCAGGTAATAACTCGACGCCGCATGCACAACAGACGTAGTGCGCCCATCAATTGTGACGACGAAGTAGTCGGTGCGAACCTCCGCCGGAATCGGCGCAATCCCCACATGAGTCGCCGCCCATCCCGACGAACAACAACCCAGCAACAACCCCACGCGCGCGATCCAACGAGTCATTCAGCCCTGGGCCACTTTCCCTCAAACGCACAGACGAACTCTGCTGCTCTTTGCCGAACCAATTCCCAACGAGGATCAGCCAATGTCGCCGCCGGATCCAAAAACTGCGGAGTGTCGTCGCAAAATGCGTTCAACGCATCGCGAAGACCGAAGGCAGCACCTCGCTGCTCCTCGGAAAAGCTCTCACCGTACTGTTCAAGGAACGTTTCGAACACACAATCGTCCGAGAAACTGCAAATCAATTCTTCAGGCCGTTCCCAGGCATAGGCATCAGGCGCCAGCCATCGGCGCTCCTGCTTTTCTTTATCGGCAAGGCCTCGCGCGGCCTTGATCAGGTTCGCGATCCAACGCTCTGGCGTCATCGGCGGAATGTCCTTGTAGTTCATCTTTTCCGCTAACCGGTTCTTAGCTGACCGCTCCATCAGCTGACCGTTGTATCGCTGACCGCTTCATCAGCTGCGTCCCGCCGTCACATGACGGCGGGGGCGCTCACCCCCATCCACCCCAGCACCCGCACCAGTTCCCGCTCCGTCACCGCCGCCGTCGCCAGCAACAGAGCCTTCCGCGCAGAATCCTCCTCACTCAAAATGTGGTGCAGCCGATAGAAATTCGAGAAGTCCTGCGCCAACTGGAA
Organism: Acidobacterium sp.; assembly: GCA_003152595.1. GTDB lineage: Bacteria > Acidobacteriota > Terriglobia > Terriglobales > Acidobacteriaceae > Palsa-343. The sequence continues at coordinate 949 of PMAM01000355.1, read as the reverse complement.
CGCATGCTTCGCCAGATACGCCGGCTCCGCCGTCCCAATGCACTGATCGAGCAGCAGCGTCGTCTTCCCCGCCCGCAGCCACACCTCCCAAATCCCCTCACTCCCCTCGCCCGTCAGATACCGCCCCACATCCACACCCGTGACCGCCGCCAGAGCTGCCTCCGCCGTCGTTCCCGCCTTGCGAAAGATGCTCCGCACCCGCACCACCGCATACTGCAGATACGGCCCCGTCTCCCCCTCAAAGCTCAGCGCATCCTTAAAGTCGAACGCGATCACAGAATTCCGCGTGTACCGCAACATGAAGTAGCGCAGCGCCCCCACCGCAATCGCCTTCGCCGTCGCCTCGCGCTCCGCTTCCGCCAGCTCCGGATGCCGCCCATCCACCTCGCCCCTCGTCGCGCGCGTGAGCGCGTCGATCAGATCATCGGCCTTCACCCCAAAACCCTTCCGCCCCGACACCTCGATATACGGCCGCGCCCGATCCTCCTCCGAAACCTCATACCCCAGATCCAGCGCGCACTGCGGAGTCAACGCAACCATCTCGTAGGAAAAATGCGTGTACCGCGCCGCCTGCTCGGTGTACCCCATGCCCCGCAGCGCCTCAATCACGTTCGCCTGCGGATCCGACTGCCGCGAGTCGATCACGTTGTAGATCGCCTGCGCCCCACCAAACTGCGGATGATCCTTCTCCCCTGTCTCCGCCGAAATCCAGCACCAGCGATCCGCATACTCGAAAAACCTCCGATACGCGAAATCCTTTCCCAGCAGCCCAAACTTCCACAGGTGATACGCGATGTCTTTCCCCACATACGTCACCGTGCCGTTCGACCGCACGATCACCTTCGCATCCTCGTCGGGGCCGCGGGCCCTGTCCGGACCTGTCTCAGACTCCTCGTCCGACTCAGGACCTTCCTCCGCCTCCGGAACGCTGAACGCTGAACGCTGAACG
>PMAM01000183.1:5899-6034 GCA_003152595.1 Acidobacterium sp. | reverse complement strand
AGCGGATCGTGCTGCCGGACGCCGATCATCAGGAAGGCGCGCCGTATTCGATCGTCAGCAATCAGTATTCGCTGCTGGATGCGAGCGATCTGGTGTTCATCGATGCGCCTGGAACGGGATTCAGCCGGACGTTTG
>PMAM01000183.1:5688-5821 GCA_003152595.1 Acidobacterium sp. | reverse complement strand
TGTCGCAGATCCTGAGCTTCGATAACTCGATCGATGGGCCGGAAGCGAATCCGGGAGTCGATCAGGCTTATGCGCTCGCGCTGCCGACGATGGCGGCGACAGCTTTTTACTTCCACAAGCTGTCGAGTCAGCC
>PMAM01000183.1:0-5629 GCA_003152595.1 Acidobacterium sp. | reverse complement strand
CGGGCGAATCTGCGGGTGAACGGCGGCGAGTTTTCAAAAGAGCTGAAGCTCGACGACATGACGACGGTCGGGCGGCTGGACACGCGGTTTCAGGGGCCGGATCTGAATCCGCTGAGCGCGGAGACGGATTACGATCCGCAGAGCGACGCGATCACTTCAGGATGGCTGGCGGCGATCAACACTTACCTGCGCAGCGATCTGAAGTACGGCGCGCAGGAGACGTACTTTCCGANNTACCGGATGAAGATGAACCCGAAGATGAAAGTGATGCTGTGTGGCGGTTATTTCGACCTGGCGACGCCGTTCTTCGAGGGCGAGTACGAGATGCATCATCTGCCGATGCCGGATGCGCTGCAGAAGAACATCAGCTACCACTACTACGAGGCCGGGCACATGATCTACGTCAAGGAGGATGTGCTGAAGGCATTCCACAGCGATGTGGAGAGCTTCGTCCGGGCTACGGAGAACGGGGCGCACTAGGTTGAGCCGGTTTCTTCTGGGTTAACCCCTACCCCCACCCCCCCAGGGGGTGGGCTTATGTATCTCCTTTGTTTTCAGATTCAAGGGGGTAATACCCTGCGGGTATTACCCTGCTTCGCACCGCTTTGCGAGACTGTTGGTTCGCCTTCAATGGAAAAGCTCTGTTCGAGCCGGGTGTTGAGCCGGACGGACAGAGCTTTCCTTTTTCAGGTTAGGGTTTTTGCGCTGCAGGAGCAAGGGAAATCGCCGAGGTGGACGGTACGGAGGTCATGCGCGCGCGGCGAGCCGGAAGTTGAAGGCGTGAAGCCCCGGGGCTAAAGCCCTTCCTTTTCTCCAGGGCGGTGACGCGGGCCTGAAGGCCCACTCTTTTACCGGGCCGCGCCAGGCGCGGCTCTCGGAATCTGATGAAGAAGCGTCGTCTCCTGAGTTCAGGCGGAGAAGCGGTTCTCGGAATCAGGTGAAGAAGAAGTGGGTGGTGTGCCAGACCGGGTTTGGGGGTCGGCGGGGGCGTCGGCGGGGAGGGCGCGGCTGCCGACGGAGGTGCTTTTGAGGGCGAGGAGTTTGAGGGGGGAGCGGCGGTAGTCGTCGAGGCGCTGGCGAAGGCCGGCGTTTTCGATGGCGAGGGCTTCGTTTTCCTGCTCGAGGTTGAGGACGCCGTCCTGAGCCTGGAGGATGAGGTTGCGGACGGCGCACTCGTCGCGGCGGCTGAGGGCGCGCTCGATTTCCATGAGTTTGTGCATCAGCGTGGGGGCATCCATGGGGCACGCTCCTGGTGAGGTTGGATGTAGGATGCCGCGTGTCCGTGACGGCGGATGTGACAAAAATCACGGGGGGGTTGAGACGATATACTGAGGTCATGGCGAAGCGGACAAACGGCAACGGGAAAGCGCCTGGGCGTTACGTGCTGGCGCGCGAGGAGTTCGCTGCGATTACCGCCGTGGAGGGGTTGAAGCTGACTGCGGCCGCTGAGAAGCGGCTGAAAGAGACTGAGTCGCTCAGCCCCGAGGAACGCCGGGCGGTCATCATTCGAGCCTATTCAGGCAGCCGAGCGCGCTAATGGCTGAAGGCTATGAGGCCTTCGACGATCCCTATCTCTACCCAGGAACCTCTGTCCTTAAAAATCGTCTCGACATTCGGGATGCTGCGACCCTTACGGCTTTCGAGGTGGAGGCCTCGCATTTTCGCGCCGAGATTGGGCTGCCGGAAGGGAATTTCGATGCGGCGCACTATCGCGCTGCCCACCATCAGTTGTTCCAGGATGTTTACGAGTGGGCGGGGAAGTACCGGACGGTGCGGATCGCGAAGGGCGAGACGATGTTCTGCTATCCGGAGAACATTTCGGTGCAGATGGACGCGCTTTTCGGCGGGATTGAGGGCGGGGCTCGGTTTCGCGATCTGACGCCGGAGGAATTTGTCAATCGGTTGGCGGGGTTTCTGGCGGAGTTGAACGCAATTCATCCCTTTCGTGAAGGAAACGGACGCACGCAATTGTCGTTTGCCGGACTGATTGGGGCCGCGTTTGACCAGCCGCTGCAACTGGAACGGGTCGACCCGCGGAGCTTTCTACGGGCGATGGTGGCTAGTTTTGCGGGGGAGTTGGGGTTGTTGATTGCGCAGTTGCGGTTATTGCGGGGGTGAGATTGGCTCAGGTGCTAAAAGCCCAAGCCTATTGCCCTAACTGTACCTTCACACCTTGGCAGACACGGTGTGTAATATCCGAGGCGGAAACGTCTTGACAATACGTCCTCTCTACAAAACGAACAAACAGGTTGCCGTCGGCGACGCTATATCTAGATGATGTTGAGCGAATCGTCGAGATACTGAAGAACTCTGTCCCCGAAGACATTAGTCGGCCAGGACCGGATGGCGCGTCAGCGAACCCTCGCTGGGCATCGTTCCGATTCGTCGTTGGGGGTGATGAGTGCGATTCGGTTGACGACCTTCGCGAGATTGGGGGAGTTACTCATCGTTTCGGGATAATCGGAATATGGTTTGAGCTTCGGATGGATAACAATGCTGCGGAAATCCATGCCGTTGGTCGCGAGGGAATCGACCAGGAGCTTCACGGTCGTCTTTTACCGATATTTGACGATAGGCGAAAAAGCGCACCTGCCAGCTGGTTCTTCAGTGGATGGTTTCTATTCTTTCTCTTTTGCGCCGTGATCCTTGCCTGGGAGATTCTCGTTGCAAAATGGACGAAAGCGGTACTACACAACTTCTCCCCGCAGGTCTGCGGCTTGATCGAGGGAGCGCTTGCAGTTCTGCCTTTCGGTCTTATGTTCCCCGGCTACAATTTGGCGGGTGCCCTTACGCACGTGCTTCCGGCCTATTCCACGGTTGTCTTGAGATACCGACGCGATCCTGTGCCAGAGTCGGCTCGATGGATGCCACAGAAGCATGAGCTGGTGAAGATTCTGGTGGGCGCCGTCCTGGGTTGGGTCCTCGGACTCCTGACCTCCCTTCTCTTTCAGAGAAAATGAGGGCCGCCTTCCTCGACGCTCTTCGTTCGCCGGGGCGAACCCAACACAAAATTACGAGGTCCGTCGCCCGCTTGCGCGGGCTCAGGATGACACATTAGCGGAGGGTGATGTCGCGGATTAAGAAGCTGGAGACGAGGTGGGCGTTCTCGAAGCGTTTGTCGAGGACTTTTTGCTCGGCGGTCGGGTCTCCGTAGTGCTTCATGCGCAGGGGGTAGACCTTGTCGGGGAGGCCGTCGAGGGCGCCCATGTTCTGGTAGACGATGGCGTAGCCGAAGTCCCAGTCCTCGGTGCTGTTGGCGGTCTCGTTGAGGAAGGTGCGATAGCTGACGATGAGGCCGGCGCTCTTTTCGGCTTCAAAGAGGGGGATGCTGTTGGCCTTGAAGTCGGCGTAGAAGGCGGCGGCGTGGCCGGGGAGAATGTGGACGTGGACGATGCGCTGGACGGTGCCTTGGGTGTAAGGGACCTGGGCGTGGGCGGCGGGGATGGTGGCCAGGGACAGCGCGGCGAGAGCGGTGGCGAAGAGGATTGCATTTCTCATGAAGAGAAACCTCCGGTTTGGATTTGTTGTGGGGAGGCCTAACGGTACGCTGGCCGGGAGGCGTTGTCCAATCGCAGGTCCTGCTGCGCAGGGCATGAGGCCTTGAGGCAAACGCAAATCCTGACCCCATTCTCCACCCGATGTTCACTCCAGGAGGACTGGAGTTTGGGCGGGAGGGGTTCGGCGTCCCGAGCCTGGGGGTTCGGGACGCCGTGTTGTTCTTGCCTTAGTGGCTGTCGGTGGCGGCGGGGACGAAGAGCCAGGGGGTTGTGGTCACTCCCGATCCCGTGACGGAGGCGCAGCTGCCGGAGCCTGGACCCTTGTCGCAGTTCCACCAGTTCTCGGTGGCGTCGACGGTGCCGGCGCCGATGTTGTCGATGCCGATGGAGCGGGGCAGGTCGTTGAAGTGGACGTCGAGCTGTCCGGCTGGGACGTTGTAGGCGATGGCGATGGCCTCGTTGTCGATGTCGTTGCCGGAGATGACGGTGCCGGTGACGGGGGCGGTGCTGTAGAGGTTGATGCCGGTGGTGCCGGTGGTGGCGGCATCCGCCGTATCGGCGCCGTTGCCGGAGATGTGGTTGCCGATGATGGAGTTGTTGTTCATGTTGACGGGCGGCGCAGGCGCCGGGGCTGATGCGTGGTTGTGCATGGTGACGCCGGGCAGACCGTTGTTATAGAGATCGTTGTCGATGACGACGTTGCCGGCGTCTGTGGTTCCGGGGAAGGGCGCGAAGATACCGACGCCGGCGCCGGCTCCGGGAAGCTGGGTGCCGTTGTGGAATGAGGCGTTGTGGCTGATGGTGTTGTTCCAGATGCCGTAGGGGAGGGTGGCGGTGGGAATGACGCTGGTGGCGGGCCCGTGGGAGGCCAGGGTGATGCCGCAGTCAAACGGGTTGTCGTGGACCTGGTTGCCGGTGATGAGGTTGTACTGGCTGGGGCCGGTTTCATCGCTGATGAGAATGCCGCCGGAGTTGTGGTCGCTCTCGTTGTTGCGAACGGTGGCGTGATCGGCGCCCATGAGGTGGATGCCCTCGCCGCAGTCGTCGCCCTCGTTGGTTTCAAAGGCGGGGATGCCAGGGCAGGCGCCGGCGCCGATGTCGAGGGACTGGTTGTTGCCGTAGACGTGGTTGTCGGCGAGGGTGACGTTGGAGCCGTTGACGACGAGGATGCCTTCGAAGTTGGCGTTGCGGACGTCGAAGCCGGAGACGACGACGTTGGAGACGCCGGCTTTAGGGGCTGCCGAGCGGCCGTCGATGAAGATGCCGTTGGAGAGGCTGGTGGCGTCGATGACGGTGTGGGAGCCGGCCGCGAGCAGCGAGACAGACTGGGTGAGGGTGACCTGTTCTTTGTAGACGCCGGGCCAGACATAGACGACATCGCCGGGGGCGGCGGCAGAGACGGCGGCGGCGATGGTCTTTTGGCAGCCGAACTGGCCTTGTTTCTGGACGCAGAGGGTTGCGGCTGAAACGAGCGGGGTGGCGGCGAGCGCAAGCAGGGCGCAACGGAACAGCAGGCGAGAGCGGTGACGAATCGGATCGTGGGTGGACATGGGGTCTCCTTGGTTTTTCGAATTGTGTCTTTGGCGCGGCGGGGGAGCGCGGGTGAACCGGGTCTGGGACGCCGGGCGCCCATCGTACACGGGCGGTGGATGTTGATTCAATCATTCGAGAATGAGGGAGTGATGAATTGCTGTGAAGAGGGCGAAAAGGGGTCGGGCGGAGTGTGCAATTGGGGCTGGTTTTGCACCGGTTTTGGGGCGGGAAAAGAGGGGTTTTCGCGTGGTAAAATAAGGGTGGAAGCGAATCCTGCAAGTCCTCGTTTTTGCATGGCTTTTCGGGCGAAAAACGAGCCTCCTGGCGCCGCAAAAATCACCCCAGACAGACCGGAGTTTCATGGCAACCAAAGAAGTGATACCCACGCAGGATCCGATTCCTGGCAATGTGAAGGGCCCAAAGAACGGCAACGCCGGGGAGACCAACGGCTCGTACACCGGGGAGAACATCAAGGTGCTCGAAGGGCTGGAGGCGGTGCGTCTGCGGCCGGCGATGTATATCGGGTCGACGGGGGAGATGGGGCTGCACCACCTGGTGTACGAGGTGGTGGACAACTCGGTGGACGAGGCGCTGGCCGG